>NZ_CP159332.1:601406-902109 GCF_045057105.1 Maribacter sp. LLG6340-A2
TTACTGTGAATAACACAAGAAACAAGCTAAAAGGCTTAGCATATTTCCAAGGTTTTATATCTAGAATTCCAGAATCTTTCATCTCAAACTTTTCCTCTTTTGAGAAAAAGAAAGAAACCAAATGCATGACTACTATGTTAAGGACAAACTCTATTCCCCATATATGGACAAAATGAAGATTTACCTCAAAACCAAAGTTTAAAATAACATAGAACAAGAGACCAAAGAACAATCCGGCCTTTGCTCCGGTAGCAGAAACTCTTGGAAAAAGAAACCCTGCAATGATTACACTGGCTATAGGTATAAAAAATATTCCGTTAAGCTCCTGTAATAATTGATAGAGTCCTTCTGGCGCATTTGCTACGAATGGGGCGATCGCAATGGCCCCTATGGCCAAAATAGCGGAGGTCAGTTTACCAATACGCACCAATTTAAGCTCACTGATATTTTTATTGATATATCGCTTAAAAATTCCTAAGCTAAACACCGTAGCGGCACTGTTCAATGCACTATTAAACGTACTTAAGATAGCCCCCATCATGACCGCTACAAAAAATCCGGTCAACCATAACGGCATTACCTTTTTTACCAATAAGGGGTAAATATTGTCCTGATCGTCATAATAGGCATCACCAAAGTAATAAAAGGCAATCAAACCAGGTAATACGATGATCAACGGCACTAAAATTTTCAACAATCCTGTATATAACAATCCCTTTTGTGCTTCCTTTAAATTAACGGCACCCAATACCCGCTGAATAATAGATTGATGCATGGTCCAAAAGTAAAGCTGGTTGACCATAAGACCTGTAAACAGCACTTCAAAAGGTAAAATGGCCGAACGCGAACCTTCACCAACTCCAGGCTCATTACTTATTACGTTAAATTTTTCCGGACTATTTTGAAACACGGTTTCCAGGCCTCCCCACATATTACCGTCCCCAATACTCAGTAATGCCAAAATAGGCACCAATAAACCTGCCACCAATAATCCAAAACCATTAATAGTATCTGTATAGGCCACCATTTTTAACCCTCCAAATATGGCATAAATAGCGCCTAATGTACCTACCGTTACAATGGTAATAATAATACCCTGCTCCTTACTGACATTCAACAACGTTGATATTTCAAAAATTGCTTCAATATTCAATGCTCCGGTATATAGAACAATGGGCAGCAAAGTGGCTACAAAGGAAATAATCAGCAATAACGCTACCAATGTCCTGGTAATACCATCAAATCTTTTTTCCAGATACTCAGGTATAGTGGTTAGGCCCATACGTAAATATTTGGGCGCAAAATATAAAGCTCCTACCACTAGAGCCAGCGCAGATGTTACTTCCCATGCAATGATAATAGCTCCATTTTTATATGCAGAACCATTCATACCTACCAAGTGTTCCGTTGATATATTGGTCAACAATAAGGATCCGGCTATAACAATACCGGTTAACGACCTACCCCCAAGAAAATAGCCATCTTGTGTATCAAGTCTATCCCTACGTAATTTCCAAGTCGCATAAAAGGCGACAAAACCGGTAAATAAAATAAATGTTAAAAATGCCATCGTTGGTAAATATAGAAAAATACTCTTATCGAAGTGTGAAAATTACACCTACCTGCTTCATTTTCATATAGTAACCAAATTGCTTTTTGTGAAATTAACAATCACAATTCTTAAAAATACAAATTTTATGTATTGATTATCAATTACTTACAAATAATACCGAAATGAAATTTGTTCAGTCATAAATTTATTCTATTTAACAAATTGTAAATTAATTGTAAAATTGTTGTTAACTACAGATTATAAACAGATAGTTTTTGTATTAAATACACAACTGTAAATTAAAAATTAAACCACTATTTTTTGTAATTACATTTACCCGTTTTAATGTAGAAACCTCCGTAAAAGCCAAAATTTTCCTTTCATAGCACTACTTGCACTTACAATAAGATTAGGCAGGCTTTCACCAGAAATACTTGGGCTTTTTTTATCTTCACCGCATGAAAGTAATTTCTACGAACATTGGAGAACCGGTAACTATTGATTGGAACGGCAAAAAAGAACAAACAGGTATTTATAAATACCCCACCCAACATGGGTTGTTCTTAGGTAAAAATGATGTAAAAAATGATACGGTGATTGACCGTGTTCACCATGCCGGCATTAATAAAGCATGTTACTTATTCTCCGCCGATCATTATGCATATTGGCAACCTAAATACCCCAACTTAAAATGGGATTGGGGCATGTTTGGCGAAAACCTTACTATAGAAGGTATAGATGAATCTAAAATTTTAGTAGGTAGTATTTACAGCATTGGAAAGGCACTGGTTCAAATTACCCAACCACGGGAACCTTGCTATAAACTTGGTATACGTTTTAACGATTCTAAAATCATTAAGGATTTTATTACGTACAATAATCCGGGAACCTATGTAAAAGTTATTGAAGAAGGACATGTATCTATTGGCGATTCCCTAATTTTGGAACAAGCATCCAACAATGCACTCACCGTTCAAAATTTTTATCAATTACTATTCGAAAAAAAGAAAAATAAGGACCACCTTGCTTTATTCATGAGCAATGATGCCGTACCTCAGTATAAAAAGGAGAAACTTAAAAAGTTTCTTTCACCATCTTAATACACTTTTTAATGAAAAATATTGTTTTAACCTTTACCATAATTTTTGGGTTAACCACACAAGCTCAAAGAATATCAAATTCAGATATTACAACCAATCCTACCACCCATAACATTGGATTTACAACCCTATTGGCCCGTTATTACGATGACGGCCTAAAACTAAATCCCTTAAACGCAACGTTTCGAGGAGATAACAGATACAACGATACTCTACCTAATTTTATATCGGAGGCCTATAAAGAAAAATTAAAAGATTATTATACTTCCTATTTAGCATTGTCCAAGAAATTTGCTGAAAAAAAGCTTTCTGAAACCGAAAAAATGTCCAACGCTATTCTGCAGTGGGAATGTGAAATAAATTTAGAAGAACTCTCCTTTGAGGATTATACCCCAATAGATCAGATGTGGTCCATGAATTTAATGATCGGTCAATTGGCCGGTGGTACCAGTGCCCAACCCTTTAACACCGTTGAAGATTACAACAACTGGTTAAAAAGATTGGAGGATTATGTAGCATGGTTAAAAACAGCTAAAACACGTATGCAAGATGGTATCAAAGCCAAAAACGTACTCCCTAAATCATTAATCACTAAGGTTTTACCGCAATTACAAAGTGTACTCACAAAAGATGTTGAATCTAACTTGTTTTACAGCCCCATCCTTAATTTTCCTAGTGATTTTACTGCTTCTGAACGTAAAGAATTAGAGACTGCCTACTCAAATACAATAAGCAATACGATCATACCCGCATATAAAGCATTATATGATTTTATGGCTACGGATTATTTGAATGCAGGACGAACTACTAGCGGAATACAGGGCATACCAAATGGAGACGCCTATTATGCTCATCAAATAAAAAAATATACGACCACCTCAATGACTGCAGAGGAAATTCATACTATAGGGCTTAATGAAGTAGCAAGATTACGTGCCGAAATGGAAAAAGTAAAGCAACAAGTTGGCTTTACCGGTAACCTAAAAGAATTTTTTGATCATGTGCGTACAAAAAAAGAATTAATGCCATTTACAGACCCACAACAGGTCATTGACAACTTTAATGCAATTCATAAAAAAATGACTCCTAAAATAAATGAATTGTTCAGTAAGCAGCCCAGCACTCCTTTTGAAGTAAGAAGAACCGAGTCTTTTAGGGAAGCTTCTGCTAGTGCAGAATACAATCCTGGTTCATTGGATGGTTCCAGACCTGGTATTTTTTATGTACCAATACCAGATGTGGATACATATAACATATATTCTGATGAAGATTTGTTTTTACATGAAGCAATACCCGGTCATCATTTTCAGATTTCATTGACACAGGAAAACCAAGACCTGCCACAATTTAGAAAAACCTTATGGTACAGTGCTTACGGTGAAGGTTGGGCGCTGTATACAGAATCTTTAGGTAAAGAGTTAGGATTATATGAAGACCCCTATCAGTATTTTGGTATGCTAGGAGCAGAAATGCACAGGGCCGTTAGGCTGGTGGTAGATACCGGTTTACATTCCAAAGGATGGACAAGGGAACAGGCCATTGCATACTCTCTTGAAAACGAAGCGGAATCAGAAGCTAGTATAACTTCAGAAATTGAACGTTATATGGCCAACCCCGGACAAGCCCTTTCTTATAAAATTGGTCAATTGAAAATTTTGGAACTTAGGGAGAAAGCAGAGAACATGTTAGGTAAAAAGTTTGATATAAAGGTTTTTCACGAAAAAATTCTGGAAACCGGATGTGTTCCTTTGGCTATCTTAGAAGATAAAATAGTGCAATGGATAAATTCTAACCTATAACATATATTAAATCAATACCAATTTTCATGGACAATCCTTGGCATTTAAACCTAATGGCCGTTATCTACATCTTTGCAGGTATTATGCATTTCATTAAACCCAAAATGTATCTAAGGATTATGCCTAGATATCTACCATACCACAAACAACTGGTAATTTTGAGTGGGCTGGCAGAAATAATTTTAGGTATTGGTTTGTTTTTTAAAGAAACAAAGAACTTGGCATGTGCTGGTATTATTGCCATGCTTGCTGTATTTCTATTGGTGCATGTGTATATGCTTTCTAGCAAAAAGGCTTCTGCAGGAATACCAAAATGGATTTTATTGTTAAGGCTACCACTACAGTTTGTTCTCATGTATTGGGCCTTTAGCTATATGACACTTTTATAAAATAAAAAAGGGGACGCTCCCGTCCCCTTAGTGAAATCAACTTAAATCAACTTAATTAACAACAAACTCTTCAGTATATGTTTTACCATCAGACTTTACGATCACTACGTAAACCCCTGGGAAAGCATCTGTAAAATTGAACGCTTTTTCTACGATCAATTCATCTGTAACTTCTTGTGCAAATACCGTTCTTCCTTCGGTATCATATATTTTTATTGACATCTTAGACTTATCCAAGTTTAGATAGTTCATAAGAATCATATTGTTGGTCTTTCTAAAGAAAGGCTTGATATCTTCATCAGCATCAACAATTTTTACATTGTTCTTATCTAAAACTATGGTATATGAGTAGTTTTTAAGATTGTCATCTGCAGAAAGGTAATAAACACCATCTGCCAAATCTTTAAAATTCAATTTCTTGCTAAAAATTCCTTCAGATACTTTTTCAGAATAGATAACATTCAAATCAGAATCCATCAATTTGATCTGAACACCTACTGATGAAGCTTCCATCGTTAAAACGACGCTTTTAGCTTTTCCAGCAGTTAAAAGGTTCAATTTTGGCTCTCTTGCCATGCCCGCTACTGTAGCAAACATAAAGGCAACAACTGTGGTAATCTTTAGAATGTTTTTCATAATAAATTATTTTTAAGGGTTACATATAATTTACATTACAAACATACACCCGTTTTCAAGTGCCCACTACATCATATTTTCCCAATTTATGTGCTATTTTAACCTCTTCACTATTACTTAACACTGCATAAGATAAGATTACACAGAATTAGGTTAATTTTGCAAAGTAGACCCTTATTTAGGTTGATTAATTTTATAGTATTAAACAAATATTATGGTAAAGCAAAAACCTACTTTTGAAGCTATTAAACCAGATTTTGGACATTCTTTTACTTACCAAAGGTTTGATGAAAACAAATTGAACAAGAATAATGTATGGCATTATCACCCTGAGCTAGAATTGGTATATGTAAACGGGGGATCGGGCAAACGTCAAATTGGTAGCCACGTATCCTATTATACCAATGGCGACCTTATATTAATAGGTAGCAATTTACCCCATTGCGGTTTTACCGATGCCCTTACAGGCAATACCAGTGAAACTGTGGTACAAATGAAGATGGATTTTTTAGGCCCCGACTTTTTTAACCTTCCTGAAATGAAAAAGATACAAAGCTTGTTCAGTAAGGCAAGTGGCGGTATAGCGTTTTCTGGCAAGACCAAAAGAAAGATCGGAGACAAAATGGAGGTATTGGAATATCAGACAGATTTTCAACGTCTTTTATCTATCCTTAATATATTGAACGAACTTGGAAATTCTGACGATATGCGCCTTTTGAATGCAGAAGGGTTTTCCTTTACCACAGATGTAAAGGACAATGACCGAATTAATATTGTATTTAACCATGTAAAAAATAACTTTAGGGAAGAGATAACACTTGAAGAAATATCTTCTATGGTAAGTATGACCATACCATCATTCTGTAGGTATTTTAAAAAAATTACCAATAAGACCTTTATCCAATTCGTAAACGAGTATAGATTGGTACATGCATCTAAACTATTGGCAGAAAAACCAATGAGCATTACCGAGGTTTGTTTTGAATGTGGCTTCAACAATTTTTCCCATTTCAATAAATCTTTTAAGGCCTTTACAGGACAAAACCCATCAGAATATAGAAATGAACTAAAAACGGTCTTGGTTTAATGAAGGGGCTTTTTGACGATGTTATAAAGTTAGACTTACCCGATAGCGATATTTGTTATGTGCCTAAGTTTATCTCAAGCGCTAAAGCGGATGTTTTTTTTGATGTTCTAAAGCATACGATTCCATGGCAGCAAGATGAAATCACGCTTTTTGGAAAAACCTACCCGCAACCCAGGTTAACGGCCTTATATGCAAACAACAGCAAAAGCTATTCCTATTCTAACATCACCATGCACCCCCTACCCTTTACAAAGGAACTGCTGGAAATTAAGCATGCTTTGGAAACATATACAAAAGTAGCGTTTACTACCTGTTTATTAAATAGATATAGAACCGGTAGCGATAGTAATGGTTGGCATGCCGATAATGAAAGGGAGCTTGGGGAAAACCCTATCATTGCATCTATTAGTCTGGGGGCTTCCCGTTATTTTCATTTAAAGCATAATACCCAAAAAGAGCATAAACAAAAGATCAACCTACAACCTGGTAGCTTATTACTGATGAAAGGTAAAACGCAACATTTCTATAAACATCAAATTGCAAAAACGGCCAAACCCGTTAAAGAGCGCATAAACCTAACGTTTAGAATTATTAAATAATCCTTAAAGTTCAAGGAGTATTACCAAAAGTTGTTGTTGCACCGTATCTTTATCTTGCTATGAACAAAGAATTTACAGAGAGAGACCTAGACCGTATTATTGAAATGGCCTGGGAAGACCGCACCCCATTTGAGGCCATTACATTTCAATTTGGCATAACGGAACAAGAGACCATTGCAATTATGCGAAGGGAAATGAAACCCAGTAGTTTTAGAATGTGGCGAAAACGGGTTCAAGGAAGAGCCACAAAACACACCAAATTAAGGTCAGGGAATACGGATCGTTTTAAATGTTCCAGACAACGAAACATAAGCGGTAATAAAATAGCTAAACGATAATTATTTAAAAAGGTCGTTTAAGACGGTAGCTAAACGTACACCACCTTTCTGCAGTTGTACCGTTACCGTATTCCACCAATCATAGCTATACCTATATCCCAACTTCTCCCCAGTTTCTACAGAGGCATACACTTTTGCTGCCAATAGATGGGATTCCTCTACCCAATCTAACAACGTTCCGTTCTGTAAATATTTTAACTGTTCCTTACTCAATTTAGGATATTCCGTAGCCAGTTCCGTAAAACTCATACCGTTAAATTCTATCAAGTTCGTATCCCACACCCTATGCAGATTGGTACCATTGCCAAACCATTGCAATTGTATATCGTTACCGCCCTTGTCCTCAAACCTTCCTACATGCATGGGTTGATGTAGGTCTCCTATAAGGTGTATTAAAAATTTTAGATAAAAGGCCTTATCCTCTTTACTGGTAGTTGTATCCTTTATTTTCTGTATACAGGTATTGACCCCTTGTACCAAGTCCCCATACTTACTAGGTTCTATATCCGCATAGGTTTTATTGAACGGAATATTAACATAATGCCAAGAACTGAATTTACTATATGACCTATCTGCTTTGATTTCATCTGCAAAATTTGAAACCGCGGCCAAACTTTTACCATCCAAAATTTTTTCTATGGCACGTTTTGCCTTTCTACTTAAATGCTGCTCGGCAATTTCACCTACCACCCGGTGTCCGGTTTTGGACCATACCATATCGTTTGCCCAAAGGTTTGGGAGAAATAATACACAAAGCACGAGAACAAAAAATTTCTTCATCATAAAAAGTTTTGCCAAAAATAGGATTTCATATTTTAAGGTATTGTTAAAACTTCGGTAAGGTTAAATTTATATTAGAACTTGCGTCAATGAAAAAAAAGTCATCAAAACAACCTCAGCGCAGACAACGATATATTAAAATAATAGGGTATACGTTTTTAAGTCTACTGGCATTCTTTTTCCTTTTTATTTTTAGTGTGCAAATTGGTGTTTGGGGAAAATTACCTTCTAAAGAGGAACTTTCCAATATACAATATCAAATGGCCTCTGAAGTTTTTACCGCAGACAGTGTGCTTATAGGCAAATATTACCTCTACGACCGACAACCAATTTCATTTGAAGAATTTCCGGAACATTTAACACAGGCACTCATTGCAATAGAAGACGAGCGTTTTTACGAGCATTCTGGAATAGATTACAAAAGTTTACTAAGAGTCGCCTTTAAAACGGTTTTAATGGGCAACAATGCTTCGGGTGGTGGTAGTACCATTTCACAGCAACTAGCAAAAAACCTATATCCTAGAAAAGAGCGTAACCGTACCAATTTGTTGGTCGACAAGGTCAAGGAGATGATTATTGCCAAAAAACTTGAACGTATTTTTGATAAGGATGAAATTCTGACCAATTACCTAAACACTGTATCCTTTGGTGACAATACTTTTGGAATTGAAAGCGCTGCACTAAAATTTTACAATACCAGAACCAAGGACTTAACTATTCCACAGGCCGCAACTTTAGTAGGGATGTTAAAGGCAACCTATGGCTACAACCCAAGGTTGTTCCCTGAAAAAAGTAGGAACAGAAGAAATTTGGTTTTAAAGGCCATGGAGGCTAATAACTTTATTACAGAAGAAGCTACTTCTAATTTTGTTGAGGAAGAACTTCAATTAGATTATAGGGAATTTGATTACAATGCTGGTATAGCTCCCTATTTCAGAGAGCAGGTAAGAAAAGAAATGCTGAAATGGATAGACGATCAAAAAGCCAAGGGTTTAGACTATAATATTTACACCTCTGGTTTAAAGATTTATACCACCCTAAATTATAAAATGCAGCAAGTTGCAGAAGATGTCCTTGTAAGCCATATGAGCAAATTACAGGCAGATTTTGAACGCAGTTATGGCAATAATGCACCTTGGCTAAAAGACAATGGTTTAATGGAAAAAATTGCAAGGAAAACCAATGCCTATAAAAAATTACAAAAAACAGGCATACCCCATAAACAGATTATCGATAGCCTTAGTAATGACCATAGGCTTCGTCCCCTAAACAATTGGAAAGAGAACAAAGAGGTAGAGGCCTCTACCATGGATAGTATAAGGCATTACACCAAATTTCTCAATACCGGTTCATTGGTTGTTGACCCAAGCAATGGAGAGGTTTTGGTCTGGATAGGGGGCATTAATTTTAAACAATTTAAATATGACCATATTGCTCAAAGTAAGCGGCAGGTCGGTTCCACATTTAAACCTATAGTTTATACAACAGCCTTGGAAAAAGGAATACCACCTTGTACTTATTTTTCTGCAGAAGAAGTACAATATGACAATTTAAAAGGCTGGTCCCCAAGTAATTCTGGCAATAAGGATGAAGCATACCTCAACTATTCCATGGAAGAGGGACTAAGTAATTCCGTTAACACCGTTGCCGTTAAAGTTCTTGAAAAGACAGGTATTGGTAATGTCATAGATATGGCCAAGTCTATGGGTATTTCAGAAAAACTACCCAACGAAGCCTCTATTGCCTTAGGTACCGGAGAAATCAGCATCCTTGAACTCGCCAAAGCCTATACAAGTTTCCCTAATTACGGTACACCAACAACACCTATATTAATTAAAAGAATTACCAATCAAAAAGACTCCACTTTAGCAACGTTTACATCCAAGAAGCAGAATGCCGCATATTCAAAACAAACGGCACAAACGATGATAGAAATGATGAAGTCCACGATCAATACAGGAACCGCCAGCAGATTACGAACAAGCTATGGTCTAAAGAATGATATTGCCGGCAAAACAGGAACTACACAAAACAACAAGGATGCGTGGTTTGTAGGGATAATGCCAAAATTGGTACATATTTCTTGGGTAGGCTTGGACCAGCATGAAATAGGCTTTAGCAATACCGGTATAGGTCAAGGTGCAAATGCCGCGCTTCCCTTGTTTGGACTATGGATCCAACAATTGAACAAGAAAAAAGATTTTGACCCCTATACCAAAAGCAGGTTTTCTAAACCTTCTTCCGCTGTTACAGAAGCCCTTAACTGTGAGCCTATTAAGCGAGACGGCTTTTTTAAACGGTTGTTCAAAAACCCAAATAAGAAGAAAACTAAAAAATTTAAATCTCAATAACCTGGCTTTTAACAATATCACTATTCTAAAAAAAACCTAGTTACACGGGTTAAACCTTAAATTCCATGGTATGGAATAAGTTTAGCATTTATTTAACGAAACAAAAACTTAAATTTGGCCCACCAACCGTCTAACCACCGTTCAAATGACCAAGTATATAAGCACTTTAGTGCTATTACTTTTTTGCTTTCAAGCTTATGCCCAAGACATCAATAAATCCTTTATTGTTAAACAAGTCAATACACGAATAGTACCTGATGGCATTCTTGATGAACCGCAATGGAGCACCGCGAAACCAGCAACTAATTTTTGGCAATATTTCCCACTAGATTCCGTACAGGCCAGTAAGCAGACCGAGATTAAAATGCTTTATGATGACAATAACCTTTATGTGGGCATCACCGTTTATACCGCTGGTAATGATTACGCCATACAATCCTTAAAGAGAGATTTCAGGGCCGGAAATAGTGATAATATTACCCTATTGTTCGATACATTCAATGATGGCAATAATGCCTTTCTATTTGGCATTAACCCTTATGGGGTTCGTAGAGAGGGGTTGGTTTCCGGTGGCGGACTAAATTTAAACGGATTCACCATTTCATGGGATGTAAAATGGAAAGGAGATTCCAAAATCTATGACGGGTACTATACTTCGGAAATGGTCATACCCCTTACCGCTTTCAAATTCAAGGAAGGTGAAACAAAATGGAGGTTCAACAGTTATCGTTTTGATACCCAATCCAACGAAAACAGCACTTGGATGAACATTCCCCAAAACCAAAATATCTATGGGCTTACCTTCATGGGTGATATGATTTTTGAAAATCCTTTAGGGAACTACAGAACGCCATTAGCTTTTATTCCTTATGTAAATACAATTACACAAGAGGACTTTGAACTTCAAGAGACCAACACTACCCTTAAGGTGGGTGGTGATGTAAAAATTCCTATTGGCAACAGTATGAACTTGGATGTTACGGTAAATCCAGATTTTTCCCAAGTTGAAGTTGATGACCAAGTTACCAACCTTACCCGGTTTGAGGTATCGCTTCCTGAAAAAAGACAGTTTTTTATTGATAACAGCGACCTTTTTGGAAGCTTTGGCGGTGGTAGGGATGCCAATCCATTTTTCTCAAGAAGAATAGGTATTGCAAAGGACACGGCAGATAATTCCATTGAAAATAAAATTATAGGAGGGCTACGTTTAAGTGGTAAGGTAAATAAATCGCTCAGGTTAGGATTTTTAAATCTACAAACGGAAGAAGACTTGGAAATGAACATTGCCTCTAACAACAATACCATGTTGGCCCTACAGCAAACGGTATTTGGCCGGTCTAATATTGGTATGTTCTTTATAAACAGGGAAACTTTTAAAGATTATGATTTTCAGGCCCCAGAAGACCGGTATAATCGTGTAGCGGGTGTAGATTACAACCTTATTTCTGATAATAATGTGTGGAACGGCAAGTTTTATGTACATAAGTCCTTTGCACACAATGCCGGAACTAAGGATCTATCATCAGGCGCTTTTTTACAATACAATTCAAGAAATTGGAACTTCTTTGAAGATCTTGTGTACTTAGGTAACGATTTTAGGTCTGATCTTGGGTTTATACGTAGGACCGATATTTTTAAAAGTGCTACTATGATTGAACGTATTTTTTGGCCTGAGAACAGTGCGTTACAAACCCATAGTTTTCAATTTTTTCCAATAATTACCTGGAGTCCAGATGCTAATTTCACAAAAACAGATTATGACCTAATGGGGGCATGGGAGTCCAAATTTAAGGATCAGTCGGAAATTAATATAGGCTACAGCCACTCCTATACCTATCTTCTGGATGAATTTGACCCTACCAATACTGATGGTGCCGTAAAACTGCCAAGTGAAGTAGGTTACCATTACAATAACGTTTCTATTGAATACCAATCTGATAGAAGAAAGAGATTTGGGTTTACGGTAGAGCCCTCTTACGGTAGTTTTTTTAATGGCGATAGATTCTCCGTTCAAGGGGAAATGTTCCTAAGATTTCAACCTAAGGTCTTTTTGATCATGAGGGCCAATTATGATAAGATTACTTTACCTGCCCCCTATTCCAGCGCAGATATTTGGCTCATAAGCCCAAAAATAGATGTAACGTTAAGCAAATCTATATTTTGGTCTACTCTTGTTCAATACAGCAATCAACGTGATAACCTAGGCTTTAATTCAAGGTTGCAATGGCGTTTTGCTCCATTATCAGATTTGTTCATTGTATATAATGACAATTATTTTGTTAATGTGTTTGAACCTAAATTCAGGTCCATCAATCTAAAACTTACCTACTGGTTAAATATTTAAAATGAATTATAAAATTTTGTGTTCAGATTTAGATGGCACCTTACTATCTACCAAAAGTGATGTTTCTAGCTTTACTATATCGCAAATACAACGTATAAAAGAATCAACAAGGATAATTTTAGTATCGGCAAGAATGCCTAGCGGTATGGTCTATATCCAAGAAAGACTTGGTATTACGGACCAACCTATAATTTGTTATAATGGCGCATTGGTACGGCACGGAGATAAGGATATATCCTCTGTAGTCATTCCGGTAAACCTTTTACAAGACATTTTTGAACTAACCATTGGCCTCAATGCCAAATTAGGATTGTATTATAATGATGAATGGTATGTGCCCAATATCTCTGAAAGGGTAGAGAAAGAAATTAAATACACCAAGACAACCCCGGTTTTTCAAGAGACCAAGACCACATTATCCCACTGGGAAGAAAGACAAATAGGTGCGCATAAGATTATGCTTATGTGTACTCCAGAGAGTGCGGACGTATTAATGCCAACACTTACTAATACGTTTGGTGAGCAGCTTAACCTGTACCGATCTAATGACACCTTAATAGAAGTAGCCCCCAAAGTAGTATCAAAACTTACGGCAATACATTCCCTTTTAAATAAGGGAGAAAACCTGAAGGATGTTATTGCTTTTGGGGACAACTACAATGATATTGAAATGCTTGAAAATGTTGGGTGCGGTGTAGCTGTTGCAAATGGAAGGGAGGAAGTCAAGAAAATTTCCAAATACGTAGCACTAAAGAACACTGAAGATGGCGTAGCACATTTTATAAAGAACCACCTAGTATTTTAAGTATATTTGACAGGAACCTACCCTTTTAACTATGTACCCACTTTCTACACAACCTTTTATTACTAATGACACCGTAACCTTTGGCCTGCTTGCCCTTTGTCTTGGTTTTATCTTCTATACGTCAAGTTTAAAAAAAGGATTTTGGAGTAAATTTTACAGTATTGTACCTGCGGTATTAATGTGCTATTTATTACCGGCCATACTTACAAGTACCGGAATAATTTCAGACGAATTATCTAATCTTTACTTTATGGCCAGTAGATATCTCTTGCCAGCGGCATTGGTTCTAATGACCTTGAGCATTGACCTAAAGGCTATATCCAATTTGGGTTCCAAAGCTATTATCATGTTCCTTACCGGTAGTGCAGGGATCATAATTGGTGGACCTCTTGCTATTCTAATTGTTTCTATATTCTCACCGGAAACCGTAGGCGGCAATGATTTTGATGCCATATGGAGAGGATTATCAACCATAGCCGGTAGTTGGATCGGTGGTGGTGCCAACCAGGCGGCCATGCTAGAAATTTTTCAGTACAACCCAGAGAAATACGGTGGTATGGTACTAATAGATATTGTGGTGGCCAATGTTTGGATGGCCATTGTACTATTAGGCGTAGGTAGAACAAAAAAAATAGATACGTGGTTGAAAGCGGATACCTCTGCCATAGAGACTTTAAAAATTAAGGTCTCCACATTCACCGAAAAAATTACCAGGGTACCCACATTGCAAGACTATATGATTATGTTATCCTTAGCTTTTGCCGCTGTTGGTGCCGCCCATTTCTTTGGTGACCATATAAGTTCTTTCTTAAATGAAAATGTAGAAGCGGTAAACGATCAAAAAAGTTTTCTCTCTTTCTTGGGGTCTAGTTTCTTTTGGATGGTGGTTATTGCAACAACGATAGGCATATCACTATCCTTTTCTAAGGCCAAAAATTATGAAGGTGCCGGCGCAAGTAAGATCGGGGGTATGTTCATTTATATTTTGGTAGCTACCATAGGTATGAAAATGGATTTAGGAAAAGTTCTTGAAAACCCCGGACTCATTGCAATAGGATTTATTTGGATTACCATTCATGCCGGATTAATGATTCTTGTAGCCAAATTGATTAAAGCCCCATATTTCTTTTTGGCCGTAGGTAGCCAGGCAAACGTAGGTGGCGCCGCCTCTGCACCCGTAGTTGCGGCCGAGTTCCACCCTTCCCTTACATCTGTAGGGGTGCTTCTAGCAGTGTTAGGTTATGTTGTAGGAACTGGCGGGGCTTTACTCTGTGCATACTTAATGGAAGTTGCATCTGCCCTTTGATGTTGTTTTACCAACAAATTACTTTCATGGCTCCCATATCTACTAAAATTTACAGATATTTGCGCTCTAAAATTATCCAATGAAAAATTATATTTATGCTCTAGTTGCCCTTCTGGCACTCAACTCTTGTGGCGATGAACAAAAGGATACACTAACGGTAACCGGTAATATTAAGGGACTTAAAAAAGGGACCGTTTATTTACAACATGTACCAGACTCCGTATTGGTTTCCGTAGATTCTGTTGCTATTAAGGGCGATGGTAGATTTACCTTAAAAACCGAACTTAACAGCCCAGAAATATTTTACCTCTACTTGGATAAAAAAGATAATAACGATATTAACGACAGAATTACCCTTTTTGCTGAACCGGGAACAATTACCGTACAGACCAACTGGAATACCTTTGATACCACGGCCAAAATAACAGGGTCAGAAAGCCATGAAAAATTAGAGGAATATAGAAAGACCATTTCCAATATCAATAAAAAGAATGTTGAGATCATGATGGCCGCTGCAAGGCCGGAGAGTGAATTGGCCCAAATAAGTATAGATTCCTTGCAAAGTATTAGTAATAGAAATACCCAAAGAGGTTATGCCTACTCTATCAACTTTGCGTTGAACAACAAAGCTTCCTTTATAGCACCCTATATTGCGGTAAAGGAAATTCCAGATGCCAATAGAAAATACCTAGATTCTATTTATGGTTCATTATCCGAAGAAGTAGCCGATTCTAAATACGGTAAAGAGCTTGCGAAACTCCTGAATAAATAAAATCATCTATAATAAAAAAAAGCATCCTTATTTAAAAGGATGCTTTTTTTTGTGCTTAATTTTTAATCCTGATTAGGATAATTTGTTTAAATCCTCAATCAATTTGGAAGCTTTTACTTCTAAATCTTTTCTTACGGATTTAAAATGTGTTTTCTTATTTTCTACGTTTGGTTTGTTTACCTCCGCAATAAGCTCATCAAAAGCATCAATTGCGTTATCAATTATAGCTGCTCCTTCTTTAGAGGTACTGTTGCCGTTAGCGGCATCAACGATATAAACACCTTCTATAATGTCACCTAGAACATTATTAATATCTTTCTTTAAATTTTTAATACTTGCCATTACTAATTATTTTTTGCAAAAATACAATTTTAGAATTGCGGAAGGCTTTTTTACCGTTAAATAGTGACTTCCAATAATTTTGCCCCAGTGGATATCAATTCTATTTTATCTGTCATAGCCGGTAAAAGCACTGTTTCTCCTTTTTTAATATGAGCTTCGCCTTCTGCTGTTTTAACTAGAGCCTTACCGCCTACACACATATAAATGGTAAAGGAATCTCTTTCTTTGGTGTTCAAAACTACATCTTTAGTAAGTTCAATAAAATTGGTTTTAAAATACGGACAATCAACCATAGTTTCCACCGTGTTCAATTCCTTGGAATAAGATATCTTGAAATCATCTTTCTTTTCATAATCTACCGCATCCAAAGCCAATTCCGTATGTAATTCCCTAAGGTTGCCTTCTTTATCCTTTCTATTAAAATCGAACACCCTATAGGTTACATCAGATGTTTGTTGTATTTCTGCCAACATTACCCCTGCACCTATAGCATGAATTTTTCCGGTATTGATAAAGAATGTATCCCCCTCCTTTACTTGCTCATAATTTAACAGGTCTAATAAGGTATCATTTTCTACACTCTCTGCATACTCCTTTTTTGTAACGCTTCTATTAAAACCTACAATCAATTCTGCTTTTGGGTCCGCATCCATGATATACCACATTTCTGTTTTACCAAAAGAATTATGCCTTTCCTTTGCCAATTTATCATTAGGGTGCAGTTGAATGGATAAATCTTGCTTAGCATCTATGAACTTAATCAATATTGGAAAATCTGTTCCAAAACGATCCACCACACTTTTACCAAGTAATGCTTCTGAATGATCATCTATCAAATCTTGTAAAGAAGTGCCTTGCAAGTCTCCATTGGCAATTATTGAAACATCGCCCTTAACCGTAGATAATTCCCAGCTTTCACCGGTAATGTCGCTTTCAATAGGTTTTCCTAAAACTTCTTTTAACTTGGTGCCTCCCCAAAGTCTTTCTTTTAAAATTGGTTTAAATTTTAAAGGATAGATATTCATAGATTTAAATTTTAATTGATAAGATGTTTGTTACAACGCAGAATGTTTTCCTTTCATATAATAGGCAGAACAATTACCCTGAAAATGTAACAAAATTTCTAGGTGTCTCATAAAGCACAACCTCCAGTTCATGGGCATCTATAATATGCGGTCTTAATTTGTTCCATATGACCACCACAATATTCTCGGCTGTTGGATTTAAACTTTTAAATTCCGGAACCTCAATATTTAAATTCTTATGGTCTAAATAGTCCTCTACCTCTTCCTTTATCAAGTCCTTTAAAACTTTCATATCCATCACAAAGCCTGTTGACTTATCAATTTCTCCAGTTACACTGACAATAAGTTCATAATTGTGACCGTGAAAGTTTGGGTTGTTACATTTACCAAAGATCTCGGTATTTTTTTCATTGTCCCAGTCTTTTCTATATAACCTATGCGCCGCATTAAAATGTGCCTTTCTACTGACCTTTACCTTCATTTCGTTCAATTTAACTTAAATAAATGTTGGTAAAATTTTTCAAAAATAATTTTAAACCACACCGTATACTCCTTAGGGTTTTTGGCTATATCCTGTCTTACATCCTCTGGTGACATCCATTTCCATGCCTCTACCTCTAGTGGATTTATTTTGGGTTCTTCATTATAGCTCCCCAACATTACATGATCAAATTCATGCTCCGTTAGACCATTATCAAAAGGGGCTTTGTATATGAAACTAAAAAGTTCCTCTAACTCCGTCTGAAAACCCATTTCTTCCTGTAATCTTCTTTTTCCGGCATCTATATTACTTTCTCCTACGCGTTGATGACTACAGCAAGTATTGGTCCATAATAAAGGTGAGTGGTATTTTGATGCCGCGCGTTGCTGCAACATAATTTCCCCTTTAGCATTGGTTACAAAAACTGAGAAAGCCCTATGTAATAATGCTTTTTCATGAGCTTCCATTTTTGGCATTGTACCGATTTGCTCGTTGTCCGTATTTACAAGAATTACCTGTTCTTCCTTCATTCAGTAAAAATAAGGGGTTTAACTTATTTTACGAAAAGGTAAGACGATAATAATTAGTTAATAACTATGCTTAAAAGAATCTTGGTGATTTCAGGTTATTTTTGGCAGAAATAAAATCATACCTGAATATCACCTCAAAAGAACCATCATTAAATGCTGCATTACCCAATTCTGTAGTTTCCTTGTCATAAGCAATGCCGATTAAAAACTTGTTGGATACATTAAAACCAGCCATACCACTAAAAGCTGCATCCCATCTATATGCCGCACCTAATATAAATTTTTCATTAAGCATGAAATTGACGGACAAATCTACTTGTAGGGGTGCGCCACGAACAATTTTTGTAAGTAAAGTTGGTTTGAATTTTACAAATTCATTTAAATCCCAAACGTAACCCGTAATTAAATAAAGGTTCATCTGTTCTTTTGCCGTGGACAGTTCGGATTCTTGAAAATGTGTTGTTTCTAAAAAACGAGGTACCGAAAGACCTAAATAATATTTATCGGTATGGTAATAGACTCCTGCCCCAATATTTGGCGAAAGTCTATTATCTATATCTTGTTGTAAGGTAGGGTCTGATGAATACTGATTTAATTCAGAAAACCGAATATCAAGTAGATTGGCACTGGCCTTTAATCCAAAACCTATTCTACCCACTTCAGATGTCCAAACCGTATATGAAAAGTCAATATCAAAATTATTCTCGGTCGTAGGACCTATTTTATCTTTCACAATAGAAAAACCTAAACCAACTCCCCTATAACCAATTGGGGAATGTGCGTTCAATGTTTGTGTGGTTGGCGCCCCATCTAAACCTACCCATTGCGACCTATGTAATGCCGCTATACTAATATGCCCCCTAGAGCCGGCATAACCAGGGTTTACGCTAACTGTATTATACATATACTGGGTGTATTGTGCATCTTGTTGACCATAAGAACATATGCTAAAAAATAGGGCCAATAGCAAGACCATAGGTTTTAAACCAAGTGCTTTTTTTATGTAACCATATTTTTTAGACATTCTCATTTATCTATTTATATATATATACCCTGATAATGTTTTCATTTCTCCGTTAGGTAATTCATAATCCAGTATATAGAAATATGTACCAACCGGTAATTTACTATCTACGTCTACGGTAACCCTACCTCCAGAAGTACCATCAAAAACGTTACCTTCAGTATTGTATGCTTTTGTCATATATACTGCCACACCCCATCTATTGTAGATTTTTAAAGTGTTATTAGGATAATTTTGTAATCCGGATATGCGTAAAACGTCATGAATACCATCACCATTAGGTGTAATAACGTTGAAAACTTCAATTTCTTCTTCAAATTCCCCTAAATCTGAATCCAAATAGTTTGGTATACCGTCATCATCAGAATCATCGTCTAAGTAACTTCCATTAAGGTTTACATCTTCATCAATTGTTTCTATACCATCATCATCATCGTCCGTATCCCTATAATCAGATTCTTCATCACCGTCCGTATTAGGTAAATCATTATACGGATCGTCTATTTCATCATTGACATCTATATCAACCCTAATTGAAGCTTCAAAACCATCATCTAAACCATCATCATCCTTATCAGAACCAATGCTTACTACATCTGCAACACCATCTTGGTTATAATCATGTCCTTCAATTTCATCAGGTACATTATCATTATCACTATCCTCATCCAAATAATCGGGTAAATTATCTCCATCTGTATCTACCGGGAATATGCCCGTTAATCCATTTGCCTCATAGGCATCATCAATACCATTGCCATTAACATCCATGCCAGATGGTGCTATGTAATCTGCTGTAGTTTGTGCTTCTACATTATCAGGAATACCGTCACCATCACTATCAATGTCCAAATAATCTGGAAAACCATCACCATCACTATCCGTTGGGTCTGTAGCAGGGTCATTATCGCCATCAAGATTTAAGTCTTCAAAACTGTCTACTATACCGTCATCATCACTATCCAAATCTAGACCATAGGGGCTAATTAAAATAGTAATGGTAGATGTGCTGCAATTTCCTAATATATCACATATGGTATAATCAAATGCATCGGTACCTAAATAATTATTATTTGGAAAATAGGTAGGTATATCATCTGAAGGATTATCTGGTGTTCCATTATCATCAACCGTAACGGACCCATTAGTAGGCTGAGTTACACTAAAGGTACCCATAACCGGTAAATCATTATCATTTAATTGCCACGAATCTATATTGCTGATTTCGTTAATATTAATGGCTATAGAATCATCATTGGTATCTAAAACAGGTAGTACATTTATTGTAACTGTGGCCGTACTACAATCCCCATAGGCATTACATATAGTATATTCAAAATTATCCGTTCCATTAAAGTCGGTATTTGGTGAATAGGTAACAATGTCATCCAGCGGATCATTAGGTGTACCACCATCATTTATGACGACGGTACCATTTGTTGGATCTGTAGTTGTTAAAGATCCTACATCCGGTAAATCTGCATCATTACTATAAATATCAATTGTAACAGAAATATCTTCATCCGTGGATGCGATATCATCTTCCAAATTGGCAGCTTCAGGTAAACAAACAACCGTAAAATTGGGTAGACTAAATGTATTACCCGCTTTTGTAACTATAGCAGTGTATTTAACTACCGCATCCGTTGCTATAACGGTTGGCCTTAATTGGTCTCCCGGCAAAGGGGGATTCCAGTTTACGGTAGCGGATGAAGAAACATTGGATGTAATATCCATTGTAACTTCATTATCCGGATTATTACAATCCGTTACGATAAAATACCCCGTGGCATTTGAACCACATAGCGTACCATCATAGGTTGCAAAATAAATTCCTGGTCTGGTTACCTCATAAAAAGAATCCGTTGCCAATACCGTAGTGGTGTCAGAAGCTTCATACCAGCGAAAATTATTTTGATCACTATCCGTTGGTGCTTGTAACAGAAACTGTGCATTGGATACAAATGTTCCCAGCAGTGTAGTTACAATGCTGAGAACAATTAATTTATATATAGCGGTTTTTTTCAAATTCGTTTGGGATCTAATCTTTAACCAACAATTTATCGGGCTACGAATACAACATTTATCAAAGTATTGTAATCTGTTGGTGTAGATATAACGTCATAGGTCATTTCGCCAACGGCATCAACACTTACATTCGCAAATACAGTTGGGTCATAATAAGTAACATAATAGTACAACTCATTATTTGCATATGTTGGTATTGCAGCCGGTGCACCGGCACTTGCTACAGACGGTGTACCATATTGAGAAAGATACTCGGCGTGCAGATCAATTGTTCTACCTGTACCCGTTGTTGCAACATCTACTGCAATTGATGGTGGATAAAATATGTTTGGCCTTGTATTACTGATAACATATGGTGTAGCTGTACTACCATCACCTGTTACACTAATATCCGTACCAGCCGTTACCACAGTTTCTTCTGCCGCAGGTACCGATAAGTCATAGTTAATTCCTGTCTGCGAAATAGTTACCGAACCATCTGTTGATGTTATGTTCTGAATTTCATTGTTAGAATTATTATCGTTATCGGCAATGGAAACCGTTCCTCCTCCATTAGACAATACTACATTTGTTCCGGTTCTAGAGATAGTTTGTAATTCATTACTTGGATTACTATCCGCATCACGGATATCTATTGTTGTATTGTTACCGTTGGTGATCTGTATCTCAACACTTTCGTTGGCCGTTACTACCGTACTGGAAAGGTCCTGCTCATCCGTGCCCAATGATGATAATGGTACATCCAAATTACCGCCACCATCGGTCAACCTCAGGTTACTTCCTGAAATTCCGAAGGCCGTGTTATATTCATTGGTTGCATCAGAATCGGCATCACGTATATCAATAGTTGTATTGTTTCCGTCAGTAATCTGTATCTCAACGCTCTCATTGGCAGTAACCACTGAACTGGAAAGGTCTTGATCATCCGTATCTACCGTAGCATCCGGTACATCAATAGTGAAATTAGGGTATGTACCGCCTACCGTTACATTACCGTTACCACCATCGGCAATGGATACCGTTTGGTCAGGAGCCGTATTGGTCACCTCGAAATTCTGACCTACCTGATTTACCGACATTCCCGTTCCCGCACTTACCGTTTGGTTTTCATTAGTAGGGTCGCTATCCGCATCACGGATATCTATCGTTGTATTGTTTCCGTTTGTAATCTGTATCTCAACACTTTCATTGGCCGTTACTACCGCACTGGATAGGTCCTGCTCATCCGTGCCCAATGATGATAATGGTACATCCAAATTACCGCCACCATCGGTCAACCTCAGGTTACTTCCTGAAATTCCGAAGGCCGTGTTATATTCATTGGTTGCATCAGAATCGGCATCACGGATATCGATAGTTGTATTGTTTCCGTCAGTAATCTGTATCTCAACGCTCTCATTTGCAGTAACCACCGCACTGGATAGGTCTTGGTCATCCGTATCTACCGTAGCATCCGGTACATCAATAGTGAAATTAGGGTATGTACCGCCTACCGTTACATTACCGTTACCACCATCGGCAATGGATACCGTTTGGTCAGGAGCCGTATTGGTCACCTCGAAATTCTGACCTACCTGATTGACAGACATTCCCGTTCCCGCACTTACCGTTTGGTTTTCATTAGTAGGGTCGCTATCTGCATCGCGGATATCGATAGTTGTATTGTTTCCGTCAGTAATCTGTATCTCAACGCTCTCATTTGCTGTAACCACTGCACTGGATAAGTCTTGGTCATCCGTATCTACCGTAGCATCCGGTACATCAATAGTGAAATTAGGGTATGTACCGCCTACCGTTACATTACCGTTACCACCATCGGCAATGGATACCGTTTGGTCAGGAGCCGTATTGGTCACCTCGAAATTCTGACCTACCTGATTTACCGACATTCCCGTTCCCGCACTTACCGTTTGGTTTTCATTAGTAGGGTCGCTATCCGCATCACGGATATCTATTGTTGTATTGTTTCCGTCAGTAATCTGTATCTCAACACTTTCGTTGGCCGTTACTACCGCACTGGATAGGTCCTGCTCATCCGTGCCCAATGATGATAATGGTACATCCAAATTACCGCCACCATCGGTCAACCTCAGGTTACTTCCTGAAATTCCGAAGGCCGTGTTATATTCATTGGTTGCATCAGAATCGGCATCACGGATATCGATAGTTGTATTGTTTCCGTCAGTAATCTGTATCTCAACGCTCTCATTTGCAGTAACCACTGCACTGGATAGGTCTTGGTCATCCGTATCTACCGTAGCATCCGGTACATCAATAGTGAAATTAGGGTATGTACCGCCTACCGTTACATTACCGTTACCACCATCGGCAATGGATACCGTTTGGTCAGGAGCCGTATTGGTCACCTCGAAATTCTGACCTACCTGATTTACCGACATTCCCGTTCCCGCACTTACCGTTTGGTTTTCATTAGTAGGGTCGCTATCCGCATCACGGATATCTATTGTTGTATTGTTTCCGTCAGTAATCTGTATCTCAACACTTTCGTTGGCCGTTACTACCGCACTGGATAGGTCCTGCTCATCCGTGCCCAATGATGATAATGGTACATCCAAATTACCGCCACCATCGGTCAACCTCAGGTTACTTCCTGAAATTCCGAAGGCCGTGTTATATTCATTGGTTGCATCAGAATCGGCATCACGGATATCGATAGTTGTATTGTTTCCGTCAGTAATCTGTATCTCAACGCTCTCATTTGCAGTAACCACTGCACTGGAAAGGTCTTGGTCATCCGTATCTACCGTAGCATCCGGTACATCAATAGTGAAATTAGGGTATGTACCGCCTACCGTTACATTACCGTTACCACCATCGGCAATGGATACCGTTTGGTCAGGAGCCGTATTGGTCACCTCGAAATTCTGACCTACCTGATTTACCGATATTCCCGTTCCCGCACTTACTGTTTGGTTTTCATTAGTAGGGTCGCTATCCGCATCATCAACATTATCGACTCCGTCATTATCGACCGTAATGGTTCCTCCATCGGCCAAACCTATTGTAGATGTTCCGTCGCCATTATCCGTAATAGTGGATGCCTGGAATGATACCGGTGCCCCATTTTCATTGGTATAGGTAAAACTACCATCCCCGTTATCCGCCAAAGTGGTAATCGTTTCCGAAATTGTAACCGAAGCAACATTTAAATATAATGCCCCGTCCGTTCCAAAAGCAAGATCATTATCCGCGTTTGTACTTATTAGGTTTACCGACTCCGTACCGCCACCATCCGTGATTTCTAGAGTTCCATTCGTAATTCCACTTCCTGTATTGTATTCGTTTCCGATTACGTTATCCGCATCGTCCACGTTATCAACTCCGTCGTTATCGACCGTTACCGAATTACCGTCGACATCCGCAATCGTACTAGTTCCGTTACCATTGTCAGCAACAGTGGTAATCTCGTTTCTTGGGTCGTTATCCGCATCGTCCACGTTATCGACTCCGTCGTTATCCACCGTTACCGAATTGCCATCGACATCCGCAATCGTGGAAGTTCCGTCTCCGTTATCGGCTACCGTAGTGATTTCATTTCTTGGATCGTTATCATTGTTGACAGGGAAGGTTACCGATAAATCAAAATCATCGCCGGTCCTTACCACATCTACTGAACCATCGCCAGATGCTACGGTCTGTATCTCATTCCTTGGATCGTTATCGGCATCATCAACATTATCGACTCCATCGTTATCCACCGTTACAGAATTGCCATCGACATCCGCAATCGTACTAGTTCCGTCTCCGTTATCGGCTACCGTAGTGATTTCATTTCTTGGGTCGTTGTCCGCATCGTCAACATTATCCACTCCG
Organism: Maribacter sp. LLG6340-A2; assembly: GCF_045057105.1. Lineage (GTDB taxonomy): Bacteria > Bacteroidota > Bacteroidia > Flavobacteriales > Flavobacteriaceae > Maribacter. The sequence continues at coordinate 626,529 of NZ_CP159332.1, forward strand.
TCGTTATCTACTGTTACCGAATTACCGTCGACATCCGCAATCGTACTAGTTCCGTCTCCGTTATCCGCTACCGTTGTAATCTCGTTTCTTGGATCGTTGTCATTGTTGACAGGGAAGGTTACCGATAAATCAAAATCATCGCCGGTCCTTACCACATCTACTGAACCATTGCCAGATGCTACGGTCTGTATCTCATTTCTTGGATCGTTGTCCGCATCGTCCACGTTATCAACACCGTCGTTATCCACTGTTACCGAATTCCCATCGACATCCGCAATCGTGCTAGTTCCGTCTCCGTTATCCGCAACCGTAGTGATTTCATTTCTTGGGTCGTTGTCCGCATCGTCCACGTTATCAACTCCGTCATTGTCCACCGTTACCGAATTGCCATCGACATCCGCAATCGTACTAGTTCCGTCTCCGTTATCGGCTACCGTTGTAATCTCGTTTCTTGGATCGTTGTCCGCATCGTCCACGTTATCAACACCGTCATTGTCCACCGTTACCGAATTACCGTCGACATCCGCAATGGTAGAAGTTCCGTCTCCGTTATCGGCTACCGTTGTAATCTCGTTTCTTGGGTCGTTGTCCGCATCGTCCACGTTATCCACTCCGTCATTATCAACAGTAATGGTTCCTCCATCGGCCAAACCTATTGTAGATGTTTCGTCGCCATTATCCGTAATAGTGGATGCCTGGAATGATACCGGTGCCCCATTTTCATTGGTATAGGTAAAACTACCATCCCCGTTATCCGCCAAAGTGGTAATCGTTTCCGAAATTGTAACCGAAGCAACATTTAAATATAATGCCCCGTCCGTTCCAAAAGCAAGATCATTATCCGCGTTTGTACTTATTAGGTTTACCGACTCCGTACCGCCACCATCCGTGATTTCTAGAGTTCCATTCGTAATTCCACTTCCTGTATTGTATTCGTTTCCGATTACGTTATCCGCATCGTCCACATTATCAACTCCGTCGTTATCGACCGTTACCGAGTTACCATCAACATCCGCAATCGTAGAAGTACCGTCTCCGTTATCCGCAACCGTAGTAATCTCGTTTCTTGGATCGTTATCCGCATCATCAACGTTATCAACTCCGTCATTGTCCACCGTTACCGAATTACCGTCGACATCCGCAATCGTGCTAGTTCCGTCTCCGTTATCCGCAACCGTTGTAATCTCGTTTCTTGGATCGTTGTCCGCATCGTCCACGTTATCAACACCGTCATTGTCCACCGTTACAGAATTACCGTCGACATCCGCAATCGTACTAGTTCCGTTACCATTGTCAGCAACCGTGGTAATCTCGTTTCTTGGGTCGTTATCCGCATCATCCACATTATCGAAACCATCATTGTCCACCGTTACCGAATTGCCATCGACATCCGCAATCGTGGAAGTTCCGTCTCCGTTATCGGCTACCGTAGTGATTTCATTTCTTGGATCGTTATCATTGTTGACAGGGAAGGTTACCGATAAATCAAAATCATCGCCGGTCCTTACCACATCTACTGAACCATCGCCAGATGCTACGGTCTGTATCTCATTCCTTGGATCGTTATCCGCATCGTCAACATTATCCACTCCGTCGTTATCCACCGTTACCGAATTGCCATCGACATCCGCAATCGTAGAAGTACCGTCTCCGTTATCGGCTACCGTAGTGATCTCATTTCTTGGATCGTTGTCCGCATCGTCCACGTTATCCACTCCGTCGTTATCCACCGTTACCGAATTGCCATCGACATCCGCAATCGTGGAAGTTCCGTCTCCGTTATCCGCAACCGTAGTGATTTCATTTCTTGGGTCGTTGTCCGCATCGTCAACATTATCAACTCCGTCATTGTCCACCGTTACCGAATTACCGTCGACATCCGCAATCGTGCTAGTTCCGTCTCCGTTATCGGCTACCGTAGTGATCTCATTTCTTGGGTCGTTGTCCGCATCGTCCACGTTATCGACTCCGTCGTTATCCACCGTTACCGAATTGCCATCGACATCCGCAATCGTGCTAGTTCCGTCGCCGTTATCGGCTACCGTGGTAATCTCGTTTCTTGGATCGTTGTCCGCATCGTCCACGTTATCGACTCCGTCGTTATCCACCGTTACCGAATTGCCATCGACATCCGCAATCGTGCTAGTTCCGTCTCCGTTATCGGCTACCGTAGTGATTTCATTTCTTGGATCGTTATCATTGTTGACAGGGAAGGTTACCGATAAATCAAAATCATCGCCGGTCCTTACCACATCTACTGAACCATCGCCAGATGCTACGGTCTGTATCTCATTCCTTGGATCGTTATCCGCATCGTCCACGTTATCAACACCATCGTTATCAACAGTAATGGTTCCACCATCGGCCAAACCTATTGTAGATGTTCCGTCGCCATTATCCGTAATAGTGGATGCCTGGAATGATACCGGTGCCCCATTTTCATTGGTGTAAGTAAAGCTACCATCCCCGTTATCTGCCAAAGTGGTAATCGTTTCCGAAATTGTAACCGAAGCAACATTTAAATATAATGCCCCGTCCGTTCCAAATGTTATATCGTTATCCGCGTTTGTACTGATTAGGTTTACCGACTCCGTACCGCCACCATCAGTGATTTCTAGAGTTCCATTAGTAATTCCACTCCCTGTATTGTATTCGTTTCCGATTACGTTATCCGCATCGTCCACATTATCCACTCCGTCGTTATCGACCGTTACCGAATTACCGTCGACATCCGCAATCGTGCTAGTTCCGTCTCCGTTATCGGCTACCGTAGTGATTTCATTTCTTGGGTCGTTGTCCGCATCGTCAACATTATCAACTCCGTCATTATCGACCGTTACCGAATTACCGTCGACATCCGCAATCGTGCTAGTTCCGTTACCATTGTCAGCAACCGTGGTAATCTCGTTTCTTGGATCATTGTCCGCATCGTCCACGTTATCAACTCCATCATTGTCCACCGTTACCGAATTGCCATCGACATCCGCAATCGTACTAGTTCCGTCTCCGTTATCGGCTACCGTAGTGATTTCATTTCTTGGGTCGTTGTCCGCATCGTCCACGTTATCAACTCCATCATTGTCCACCGTTACCGAATTGCCATCAACATCTGCAATCGTAGAAGTTCCGTCTCCGTTATCCGCTACCGTTGTAATCTCGTTTCTTGGATCGTTGTCCGCATCGTCCACGTTATCAACTCCATCATTGTCCACAGTAATGGTTCCTCCATCGGCCAAACCTATTGTAGATGTTCCGTCGCCATTATCCGTAATAGTGGATGCCTGGAATGATACCGGTGCCCCATTTTCATTGGTATAAGTAAAACTTCCATTCCCGTTATCCGCCAAAGTGGTAATCGTTTCATTTACATCAACGGGCGTAATTCCTGGTTCAGAAATTGTAGCAATTCTATTCCCGCCAACTATATTGGTTACACTTACATCATCGTCAGCAAGATTATCTACATATGCTTTATTTACAGCATCATTAGCATTTACTGGTGTACCTAAGTCCATAATTACATTTCCAGCTGCACTAGGATCTCTTGTTAAAACATCTTCTAAATCCTGTAATTCGTTCTGGTCGTCTTTATCACCATCTAACAATTCACTCGCCGTAATAGCATCGGTCAATTCCTGATCCGTTGCGAACCTATTATTTAAATCAACTCCGGTTGCACCAGGTGCAGGATTGGTTAATTCTAAAGTTGTTCCTGTTAATGCTACATCAGAAAGTTCATTTTCTGGATTTGGATCCGCATCTGGCGCAGCACTTCCTCCTACTTGTTGCCAACTTGTACCATCCCAAGCGTATAATTGGCCATTGTCAGTATCTACATAAGTATCACCTGAATTTGTTCCATTTGAACTTGGTGGACCTGAAGCCAAAACCGCTAACTCGTTGGTTTCATCTTCATCTGAATCTACAGAATTAACTGTATAATTACCATTTCCGTCATCATCTACCGTAATAGCTCCAGTGCCGGCAGTTACCGTTTCACTTAATGAAGATAAATCTACATTTGTCGACGTACCTCTTTCAATATCTATTTGAAGTTGGTTGGCTCCATTTAATGTGGCTCCCGTAAGGTTTTGATTATCACTACTATTGTTCGCTAAGTCTGCGATAGCATCTTCTACCGTTGTTTCATTCACCAAGTCTCCATCTACATCAATAGGAGTCAATAAGTTTACCTGTGATGCATCTTGGTCATCGGTTCCGTCAAAGGAAATTGGTGCACCATCACCATTATTAAAAGTAAATGTTCCGTTACCGTTATCCGTTAATTGGGATTTAGTAATTGTTTGTGTGCTATTATCCTCACGGGTAAAGGTCAAGGTACCATCATTATTATCAACGATACTTGTTATGGTCTCGTTGATGTCCGCGGTGGTACCATCGGCTTCCGTCACCGTTGCGATACGGTTACCCGCTACAAGGTTGCTGATCACCAGTCCGTTCGTATCGATGGTCACATCGCTGCCGTCATTGTTCGTGAAGGTATAGGTCCCGTCAGGGTTCGCAGTAATGTCCGATTTTGCAATCGTTACGCTGGCACCCGCCTCGTTCACCAAGGTCACGTTACCGTCGTTGTTGTCCACTATACTTGTAATCGTTTCTTGGATGGATACCGTGGTTCCGTCCTCCTTTTCGTAAACACCGATCTCGTTGCCCGAAGTCAAGGTGCCGCTGATATCCGTTATCGTCTCGTTGATGTCCGCGGTGGTACCATCGGCCTCCGTTACCGTTGCGATGCGGTTACCCGCTACAAGGTTGCTGATCACCAGTCCGTTCGTATCGATGGTCACATCGCTACCGTCATTGTTCGTGAAGGTATAGGTACCGTCAGGGTTCGCCGTAATGTCAGATTTTGCAATCGTTACGCTGGCACCAGCCTCGTTCACCAAGGTCACGTTACCGTCGTTGTTGTCCACTATGCTCGTAATCGTCTCCTGAATGGATACCGTGGTTCCGTCCTCCTTTTCGTAAACACCGATCTCGTTGCCCGAAGTCAAGGTGCCGCTGATATCCGTTATCGTCTCGTTGATGTCCGCGGTGGTACCATCGGCCTCCGTCACCGTTGCGATGCGGTTACCCGCTACAAGGTTGCTGATCACCAGTCCGTTCGTATCGATGGTCACATCGCTACCGTCATTGTTCGTGAAGGTATACGTACCGTCAGGGTTCGCCGTTATGTCCGATTTTGCAATGGTCACACTGGCACCAGCCTCGTTCACCAAGGTCACGTTACCGTCGTTGTTGTCCACTATGCTTGTTATGGTCTCGTTGATATCCGCAGTGGTACCATCGGCTTCCGTTACCGTTGCGATGCGGTTACCCGCTACAAGGTTGCTGATCACCAGTCCGTTCGTATCGATTATCACATCGCTACCGTCATTGTTCGTGAAGGTATAGGTACCGTCAGGGTTCGCCGTTATGTCAGATTTTGCAATGGTCACACTGGCACCCGCCTCGTTCACCAAGGTCACGTTACCGTCGTTGTTGTCCACTATACTTGTAATCGTCTCCTGGATGGATACCGTGGTTCCGTCCTCCTTTTCGTAAACACCGATCTCGTTGCCCGAAGTCAAGGTGCCGCTGATATCCGTTATCGTCTCGTTGATGTCCGCAGTGGTACCATCGGCCTCGGTTACCGTTGCAATACGGTTACCCGCTACAAGGTTGCTGATCACCAGTCCGTTCGTATCGATGGTCACATCGCTACCGTCATTGTTCGTGAAGGTATAGGTACCGTCAGGGTTCGCCGTTATATCAGATTTTGCAATGGTAATGCTGGCACCAGCCTCGTTCACCAAGGTCACGTTACCGTCATTGTTGTCCACTATACTTGTAATCGTCTCCTGGATGGATACCGTGGTTCCGTCCTCCTTTTCGTAAACACCGATCTCGTTGCCCGTAGTCAAGGTTCCGCTGATATCCGTTATCGTCTCGTTGATGTCAGCCGTGGTTCCGTCTGCCTCCGTTACCGTTGCGATGCGGTTACCCGCTACAAGGTTGCTGATCACCAGTCCGTTCGTATCGATGATCACATCGCTACCGTCATTGTTCGTGAAGGTATAGGTACCGTCAGGGTTCGCCGTAATGTCCGATTTTGCAATGGTCACGCTGGCACCCGCCTCGTTCACCAAGGTCACGTTACCGTCGTTGTTGTCCACTATACTTGTAATCGTTTCGTTGATGTCCGCTGTGGTACCATCGGCCTCCGTTACCGTTGCGATACGGTTACCCGCTACAAGGTTGCTGATCACCAGTCCGTTCGTATCGATGGTCACATCGCTGCCGTCATTGTTCGTGAAGGTATACGTACCGTCAGGGTTCGCCGTTATGTCCGATTTTGCAATGGTCACGCTGGCACCCGCCTCGTTCACCAAGGTCACGTTACCGTCGTTGTTGTCCACTATGCTCGTAATCGTCTCCTGGATGGATACCGTGGTTCCGTCCTCCTTTTCGTAAACACCGATCTCGTTGCCCGAAGTCAAGGTGCCGCTGATATCCGTTATCGTCTCGTTGATGTCCGCAGTGGTACCATCGGCCTCGGTTACCGTTGCAATACGGTTACCCGCTACAAGGTTGCTGATCACCAGTCCGTTAGTATCGATTATCACATCGCTACCGTCATTGTTCGTAAAGGTATAGGTACCGTCAGGGTTCGCCGTTATGTCCGATTTTGCTATGGTCACACTGGCACCAGCCTCGTTCACCAAGGTCACGTTACCGTCGTTGTTGTCCACTATACTTGTAATTGTTTCGTTGATGTCCGCAGTGGTTCCGTCTGCCTCCGTTACCGTTGCGATGCGGTTACCCGCTACAAGGTTGCTGATCACCAGTCCGTTCGTATCGATGGTCACATCGCTGCCGTCATTGTTAGTAAAGGTATAGGTACCATCAGGGTTCGCCGTAATGTCCGATTTTGCAATCGTTACGCTGGCACCAGCCTCGTTCACCAAGGTCACGTTACCGTCGTTGTTGTCCACTATACTTGTAATCGTCTCGTTGATGTCCGCGGTGGTACCATCGGCCTCGGTTACCGTTGCGATGCGGTTACCCGCTACAAGGTTGCTGATCACCAGTCCGTTCGTATCGATGGTCACATCGCTACCGTCATTGTTCGTAAAGGTATAGGTACCGTCAGGGTTCGCAGTAATGTCCGATTTTGCAATGGTCACACTGGCACCAGCCTCGTTCACCAAGGTCACGTTACCGTCGTTGTTGTCCACTATACTTATAATCGTCTCCTGGATGTCCGCCGTAGTTCCGTCTGCCTCCGTCACCGTTGCGATGCGGTTACCCGTAATGGTATTGGATATTGTTATTGAATTGGTATCAATAATTTGTTCAAGACCAGATTCATCCGTGTAAGTATATGTGCCATCTCCATTATCGTTTAAAGTAGATATAGATGTATCGCCTATTGTTGTTATATTACCATCGGCACTTGTGAAGTCATATGTACCATCACCATTATCAACTAAGGCTACAGTTCCTACAGCCGCATTTATTTCGTCTATAGCATCCTGTACATTGATTGCAGAGAGTAATGATGATGAATTGTCATAAACAATTTCAGACGCCGTTCTATTCAAAGTGGACAAATCTGCAGTAACGGTATTTCCGTCCTCAATCTCTAGAGATAAAATATTGGTTGCAGCATCAAAACTAAAATTTTGAAGATTCTGATCATCCGTAGTTGTCAACTCCCAAGAATCACCATCCCAAAAATAAATAGTTCCGGTATCCGTATTTACATACAAATCTCCCAAATCTGCGCCTGCGGGAGTTACCGCACCAGGGGTAGAAACATCTGTACCTTGAAGTACTTCACAATTACATTGATCTTCTAGGGTTACTGTAGTTTGTGCCGCAGTAATACCAGACATCATCAGTGCAATTATCACCATTATGGTCTTAATGGTAAATCTCAAGGTGGTAGTAGTCTGACTCTTCATACTCTTTATATTCAATTCCACTTTCAAAAAATCGTTGGTCATATAGGTTATTCTATAAGTGTTTGCTAATTACTTCCGCTTATTTCTCGATTAAACGGATCACCAGTTTACACCTAACACAAATATTGATTATAACTAGTGCTCCTTAAAATAAATGTTGTGTACACTGATATTTGCACAGTATAGATAGGCAAATATGAGGTAAGCGTATTCTATTTAGGATAAAGCTAAGAGTGGTTGTTTATCGAGAAGGAGCTATGATTTCAGTACATTACAGATGATAAAATGAATGCAAAATGTTATATACTTGAGTAAAAAAAAGAGCGAATCAAATAAGGGTAAATAATCATTTTTGAAATCCAAACAATTGATAAAAACCATACTATACCGATTTAGGTGCCGGAAGAATTATAGCTTACTTAAAGGTACCGGTTATCCTAATCAGAATAACAATATTAATTAGTTTTTACCCTATATGTAATTCTACTATTTGTAATGACGGTATAAGCCTTTATAACAACCTCTGGAGAAAATTCCGAAGTAGAATTTGACCTAGTGCCTGTAGTGGTTACCAAATCACCAATTGCCGTACCTGGCGGTAAAGGAAATACAAACTTAAATTTATTGGTATTATCCGTATTACCATCATCATCAGTATATAAGGAAGATGAATTATCTTGGTCACTAGCACTTCCTTCAACCGCAGTGCCAATAAACACCTGTCCTTCCCCATAGTCCTGTGTTAACCCTAGTTGATTATCCCCTAAAGTTGCCGTACCCTCATTAACATCTGTAAAAAATACTTCTACGGTAGTTCCCGGAGATGCCCACCCTGCAACTACTAAATTAGTACCCGCCAAATAAGCTCCTGATATTATAGGGAAATTTTCTAGATCATTTGGTCCTGAATCTCCATCTGCATTATCGTTTAAGGTTACCCCATCCATCTCCAAGTCTATACCAAGACTTGGCACTACTGTACCATTGGCATAAATAGAATTCTGTGTCATGGTATTCATACTTCCATCCGTAACAACAATACCCGCACTTCCATTGGAATATATTCTATTTTGACTTATAACGGTACTCTCACCGTCTATCTTTATGCCCATACCTTCATAATTCCCTGAGCAATTACCTCCATTCTGTCCTGAGAATCCAATGGAATTATTTGAAATAGTTACTCCGTTTACACGGTCAACTTCTATACCTACTGAAGCGGCATTTTCTATTAAATTATTTTGTAATGTAATAGAACTACCGTCCTCAATTAAAATATTATCGGCACAAGCGTCACTTCCATTGGCATCCACATGGTTCAATTCTATTAAACTACTAGACCCACCATTAATAAATATTCCCGATTCTCTATTACCAGAAATATAGTTGGAGGATATAATGGCCTCACCCCCGGTTTGCTCTACCCCATAATCTACATTACCGGCAGTACTTCCTAAAGCATTTACTCCAAGTAAGTTACCCATTAGAGTTGCCGAGCCCCCAAGAACTTTTACTGCTGCGTTATTATCCGCATAGACAGATGTATATCTAAGTTCAACATTGGTACCATCCAAATTGATTACATCACCATTATCCCTATGAATCTGTATTTCAGGCCCATCATATGTTGGCAATGTAGTATTAGCCACTCCTACACCAGTACCTCCAGAACCATATGTTCCTGCATTGGTATTTCCCGAATACGCCCTTTGCGTTCTACCATCAATTATTGTAGTATTTCCTGTTACATCAGATAAAGGATTGGAAATGTCCAAAAATATATCGAAATAACCGGCAGCATTATAATTTGCATCAGCCGTTCTGCCTAGAGGATCAGCAGTTGGCGGTATCATAAATATGGAAATATCCTCACCTGCCGCGGGATCAAAAATACCATTACTTTCAACATCCAGTATAACTTCATCTATATTATTAGAGTTTACTATAAATTGTTCCAAAGAGCCCTGCCCATCAACATTCGTATTTACAATAGTATTAAAATTAAAGCCGAAATCTATGTCGGTTACCCCATTACTTGCCACGGTAACACTAGAAACCGATTGGGCATTGTTCAATACACCCAAAGCTGCATCTATAGTGGCACTAGGATCTGCTCCCCCAACCTCTGTTGTAACTTCGGTAATTGTAGCCGCATCACCAAAAGAACGAAAAGTTTGAACAGGAAAACAATCCGTACAGTTAAGGCCTCCGGCCCTATTGGATCGTACTGAGGAGTTTACAACTTTAATCAAATAGTCCCCATCTTCCATCCCTGCAAATGAATAATCGCCATTTATATCCGTAGTTTTTCTTTCTAAGAATGTACCGTTACTTCTAAATAGTTCAACAATAGCTCCAGAAACCCCAAGACCACCGGAAGTAACTTGATTTCTACCTGCTCCACCAGGATAATTCACGTCTTCAAATACCGTACCTGTTATTAAATTTGATGGTACTTTCATGACCACTGCCATATTTATTACGTAATCTTGACCAACATTTACGGTTGCCGTAACTTGAGAATCTCCTGGTGAAATAAATGTTGATATATCATAGGTATCCAAATCAACACCATAAGTATTGATTTGATTGTAAGCAGTGGGGGTTGTGGTATTATCATAAATGGTTCCGTTATACGCATTATTACCTGTTTGACCCCCATCGCCGGTTAACGTAAAGGTGGTATTCGCTTGGTTGGTAATCGTTAAACGCTCTGGGTTTGCACCACTTGAGCCCAAAGTATCATCACCTTCCCATGAAAGAAATGTAGCTTTTGCCCCCGATCCCGCAATGGCAAAGAAATTGTCCAATGTAAAGGGAGTTCCCGGGGCATTATTAGATAGTCCGTCAAAACCTTGATAAACATTAATATTTACTGCCGGTAAAGAGGGTTCTTCATAATATACTATTAAAGACCAGCCACCAAGAACAGTTTGCGTATTACAGTAGGGATTATTTGTATCTATCGTTAAACCTGAAAAATCAAAGGTATTGGTATTTATATTAGGGACACCTTGTACTAATGCAGTTACATCACTAACATAACCGAAAAAATTACGATTGGTATTGGTTGTTTGATATACAAAGCCAGCATTTACGGTTTGCCCCTCAAAAGTTACTTGTTCGTCCCGCGTAAAACTAGAATGTGCCCAATATAAATATGCCGCACGTATGGTACCGGTTGCCGGTATGTCTGACACCAATTGATTTGATGATGTGGTTTGTATGGCACATGGATTTCCAGTATTTCTCTGAGTACGCATTGTACCACCTGTTGACACATAATCATATTTACCATCAAATTGTCTAAATAAATTTAATGGAACATTGGCTAAAATTTGTGAGTTTATGGTTCCTGTACCTGTATCACTGAAATTAACATCACCATCATTTGGAGCATTTGCTCCCGTAAACATAATGGTAAAATTTTCATCAAATTCAGGGACACCGTCGTTAGCTATTGGTACAGAAATGGTCCTAATATCACCAACTTCACCATTAAATGTCAAAGTTCCAGAAACTGCGGTATAATCGCTACCCGCCAAAGCCGTACCATCTACTGTTGTATAATCAACTGTAAAGTCTGTTTCAAAAAAACCGAATATTGTATTAATACCATGAGGTGCCCTGGTAGATTCAACGGTAAAGACCGCATTACCAACATCCTCATCAAAGGAAATATCCGTGATAATTATTTCTGGGCCATCTACATGACAACCAATGTCTGCCTGAAAACCTGCATTGGAACCATTACCATCTGAGGTAAACCTAAATGTTAAACAACCACCACCTGCTGTGGATCCAGAAATATAAGAAGGTATATTTTCATTGTCATATACACCAATAAGTGTTGCAGCCGTTGAACTTCCGTCATAAACATATAAAAAATCATCCCCTTCTTCCATATCAAAGCTCGTAAAATTTACGGCTATATAGTCAAAGCCCGGTTCTGGGCAGAGCGTATGTACTTCATTTAAATTATTAGCATAGTTCCCCAGGCCTCCCGGATCTAAAAATACACCGCTACACTGGGTAGATGTTAAACCGTCTGTCAATATAATACCTTCATCATCGGCAATTGTACCTGTGGCCGTATCTGAAATAACTACATTGTTATTCGATGAATTTGACATTTCAATTCTGAAAGTCTCCGCGCCTTCTAACAACCCATCGTCTAGAATAGGAACATCAAACGTTGCAGTGTTGCCTACTGTACCCGTAAAAGTCATTGTGCCACTAGTTGCCGTATAATCCGCACCAGCAGTAGCAGAATTATTTACGGTTTGATAATCTACCGTAAAAGGACCTAGTGCGTTTGTTCCTGTTACAGTGGCTGTAAATGTTGCCGTACCAGCATCCTCATTTACAGTTACATCTTCTATAATTACCCTTGTTGGAAAAGTTGCAGTAAACAAAACATTATCGACAAATATAGTTTCATTATTACTCCATCCTCCACTAGCAGTCACAAATCTTATAGAGGAATTCGATGAAATTTCATTGGCATTAAGCGTATAATTAAATGATCCACTACCATTTAAAAAACCCGCGGTATTGTAATTAGAACCGTTCCACAACTGTACAGCAATGGCTTCATTACCATTAGTACGCTCATAATCTAAAGTAAGTATAACCGATGAAGCTCCTGATAAATCTAAATCACGACTTATTCTTGCATTATCTAAATTCCTAAATCTTAACTGACTATTAAAAAATCCATTATTAGCAATTCTAATTCTACCCCCACTTGAACTATTGTCATCATTATCTTCGTCCCAATTTCCACTAAAATTGCTACTACCGTTATTGTTACCGTAATTATTGAAGGTAAAGTTATCCCTAAAAGTTTCTTGACCATACATAATAGTAGAAACTAAAAGAAATAATGCAATTGTAAAAATGTTATTTAAACTCATATGTTTAATCTTTGATCAGCATATCTATCATTAAAAATGATACAGATTGCATAAATCAACTACTAAAGTAACCATAGGTATACCTAGGCACTAATAATTGTTGTGAAGTAAGATTTTACCTAAGTGAAAGAAAGGAAATGTGCGGTTTATCGTATTTTAAAATGAAATTAATAACATATATTTCACCTACAAAGGGTACAAATAGCTACATATTTTGATTGATAGAACACCCTTGCAAACATTAATTACCCTACCCCTATAACTAAAAAAAGCAACCAGATAACCTGATTGCTTTTATAACAAAATGCTTAAAATCTATTCCAAGATTATAAACTCTGACCTTCTATTGATATCATGCTTGGCCGCGCTACATTTTACTCCGTCTGCGCATTCATTCAATAATTTGGTTTCACCATAGCCTTCACTTACCAATCTATCTTTAGAAATGCCTTTATTTATCATATAATTTATGGTAGACTCCGCTCTCTTTTGTGAAAGCCATAAATTGTAAGAGGCCGGACCTCTACTATCTGTATGTGAGTTTACTTTTAGTTTTAAACTTGGATATTTTTCCATAGCGGCGATAACTTTTTCTATCTCCACTTCAGAATCCTTTCTAATATTATACTTATCAAAATCAAAGTAAATAGTACTTAGTTGTAACAACTTTGCCAAGTCGTCACCAAATCCTGCGGTTATGCGGTCTCTTTCCAAATAAAAATCAATGATTTTGGGCTTGCCATCAGAAATACCAATGTACTCTTCAAAAGGAATATACCCTTCCATGAGCGCTCTTACGAAATTACCTTGGTTGCAATCCAACTCTAAACTATAAGTGCCTTTAGAATCCGTTATTGTAGAAAACAATTCATTATTCTCTTCATCTATAACTTTAACCGTGGCCCCTACAAGTACTTCATTGGTGATTTTGTCCCGTACCGTACCCGTTACTTGCTGTATGCAATCAAACGTTAATGGTTTTGTTTCCGTAAAACTATATATATCATCAAATCCTTGGCCTCCTTCCCGATTAGATGCCATATACCCTGTTCGCAGTTCCTCATTAAAAATAAACGTAAAATCATCACCTTTACTATTGATCGGTTCCCCTACATTTAAAACTTTTCCAGTAAAATCCTGTCTCAATATTTTTGTTGCAAATACATCCAAGCCTCCTAATCCTGGATGACCGTCCGATGAAAAATATAAAATTTCCTCACTGGTTACATAAGGAAACGTTTCGCGCGCCTCTGTATTTATATTTGGACCTAAATTCTGTGGGGTACCAAATGAACGATCTTGATTTATGCTTACCATAAACAAATCTGATTCACCAAATGTACCCGGCATATCCGACACAAAATAAAGTGTTTTTTCATCTGGACTCAAAGTAGGGTTCGCTATGGAATAAGAATCACTATTAAAAGGAAGTTCTTCTATTTCTCCCCAAGTATTATCATCCATCATTTTAGCTCTAAAGATTTTCAGGCGAATAATCCCCTGCTCATCCTTTACATATTTACCGTCTACAATATTATTTCGCGTAAAATATAATGTTTGACCATCTTTGGTTACTACCGAAGTTGACTCATGTAAACGAGTATTTACATTTTCCCCTAATTTTTTAACTGTGTTGATTGATGAGCTATCTGCATTCACTACATATAAATCCAAAAAATCCTTGGCATTCCATGTATGGCGATACCGGGCAAAATTTCCAGTATCCCGATCAGATGAGAAAATTAATCCCTCTTTATAAAATGTTGGGGCAAACTCTGAATATGGTGAATTATACTCAAAAGGTCCTAAATTATATCTACCAGAATTATCCTTGATTTCCTGCATAAAATCACGATCTCCCGTAAATGCCGATGCCCTACCATCACCTTTAGTAACCTCAATAAACTTATTCATAATAGTTTCTGAAGTATCGTAATCACCTAATGACTTTAAGGTCTGTGCATATTTAAAATAATCTTCTGGAGAGGCTTCATTTTCATACTCGGCAACTAATCTTTTAAAAGTTTCAGCCGCCTCTGGATACTCAGCATTATAATAATAGGAATTACCTAATTTTCTTAACAAATCTACAGACACAAAACCTTTATCCAGTACTTTTTTATAGATATCTATAGCCGGACTAAATGAATAAGCGTCAAATTTTTCATTGCCCTTTTCAATTAATCGTTCTTGGGCATGTATGATATTTTGACCAAAAAATAATAGTGTAAGTATTAATAGTACTCTTTGTCCCATAGTTATATTTTCCATTTAGAAAAAACGAGGTGATACCAGTCTTTGAAAGGATTTTACCAATTCATATCTTAAAAGCACTTCAAAAGAACCGTCGTTGAACTGTGTTCCACCTAAATCTGTTGTTTCTTTATCGTAGGCCAAGCCTATCATAAATTGATCGGATATCTGAAAACCTGCCATTGCACTTAAGGCCGCATCCCATCGGTAAGCGGCACCGAAAGTGAATTTATCATTGAACATGAAATTTGCGGACATATCTACTTGTAACGGCGCGCCACCTACCACTTTTGTAAGTAATGCTGGCTTAAACTTTAGATTCCCGTTCAAATCAAAAACATAGCCTGTAATCAAGTAAAAATTAATACGTTCTTTAGATAGAAACTGTACGCTACCGGCATCTCGTTGAGAATTATCAAAATGTTCCGTTTGAAATAGGTTTGGAGCCGATAAACCCGCATAAAATGCATTGGAATGATAATAAAGTCCAACCCCAATATTAGGTGAAAACCTATTTTCTATATTATCCGCATTTACAGGTTCATCATCAAAATTACGTAGTTTATTAAAATCTAAATTCAATAAATTTCCACCTGCTTTAAGTCCAAATGACAATTTGCCTTCCGAAGAAACGTCTATAGTATAAGAAACAACCGCATCAAAATATGTTTCTTGAACCACACCATCGCCAATTTCATCATTTACAATAGAAACCCCATAACCTAGTTTACTATTTCTTATAGGAGATTGTATATTTAGTGTTTGTGTTTTAGGCGCTCCTTCCAATCCAACCCACTGAGCTCTATATAAGGCGGCTATACTTAGTGCTCCACGAGAACCAGCATATGCTGGATTTACACTCATTGTATTAAACATGTACTGTGTATACTGGGCATCTTGTTGTGCAAAGGAATTAGTGCATAGGAGCAATAAACCTGCGAACAGGATGAGAAATTTATTTTTAATATTCATATTTTACAAACTATTATCTACTTATATACAGATATTCACTGTCTACATTTTTAACGCCTTCCAATGTAGTATATTCAAAGATATAATAATATATACCTGAAGGAAGGTATTCCTCTACACTTAATGTTGATCTTCCTCTTGACCTACCGTCAAATACATTATTTTGATTATTATAATTTTCTCCTTCATAAACTGCCACGCCCCATCTATTAAAAATCTTTAACGTGCTACTTCTGATCTTATCTAATCCTCTAATAAACAAAAATTCATTTTTTCCATCTCCATTTGGGGTTACCATTTGATTGACCTCTATTTGGAACTCTTCTGGTGGTGTGGTAGGATTATCATTAATAACCGTTATATCTACAACTGCCGTGTCACAGTTCCCAAAACTATCGCAAAGGGTATATTCGAAACTATCCATACCCTCAAAACCTTCATTTGGTATATAGGTGACGGTATCATCGCTAATGTCGTCAGGTGTTCCGCCATCGTTTATTACCACTGTTCCGTTAGAAGGTTCGGTCACGGTTATCGTGCCATCGCTAGGTATTCCCAAATCGTTTTCCAAAATAGCTATTTCCACCTCTGTATCCATTGGTGTACTTGCCTCATCGTCGATTGCATCCAACTCTTCAGGTTCACCTACGGTAATTGTTATAGTGGCGGTGTCACAGTTTCCGACCGAATCACAAACCGTATACTCCAAACTATCCGTACCCTCAAAACCATCATTTGGTATATAGGTGACGGTATCATCGCTAATGTCATCTGGTGTTCCGCCATCGTTTATCACCACCGTTCCGTTAGAAGGTTCGGTCACGGTTATCGTGCCATCGTTAGGTATTCCCAAATCGTTTTCCAAAATAGCTATTTCCACCTCGGTATCCATTGGTGTACTAGCCTCATCGTCGATAGCATCCAACTCTTCAGGTTCACCTACGGTAATTGTTATAGTGGCGGTGTCACAGTTTCCGACCGAATCACAAACCGTATACTCCAAACTATCCATACCCTCAAAACCATCATTTGGTATATAGGTTACGGTATCATCGCTAATGTCATCAGGTGTTCCGGCATCGTTTATTGCTACCGTACCGTTAGAAGGTTCGGTCACGGTTATCGTGCCATCGCTGGGTATTCCCAAATCGTTTTCCAAAATAGCTATTTCTACCTCGGTATCCATTGGTGTACTTATCGCATCGTCAACAGCATCCAATTCTTCAGTATTTCCCTGGTCGGGGTCAAGGTAATCCGGTGTACCGTCCTGGTCCGTATCATCGTCGGTTGGGTCGCCATCGTTATCCGCATCCTCGTCCGGGGTGTCTATGCCGTCTCCGTCATCGTCAAGGTCGCGGTAGTTCACGTCCTCCGTACCATCGGTATCGGGAAGGTCGTTCGCAGGTTCGTCGATCTCGTCGTTCACGTCGAAACCGTCGTTCACGTCCGTTCCCTCGTAGCCGTCGTCCAGGCCGTCGCCGTCCGTATCCGTTCCAGTATAGGTCTGGTCCGGAACGCCGTCAAAATTAAAATCGTTGCCCTCGTTGTTATCGGGAACCGTATCGTTGTCGCTATCCTCGTCAAGGTAGTCCACGGAATCCGTACCATCGGTATTTACCGGGTCGAGACCGTTTGGATATGCGCTGTTGACACCGTCGTTGGACGCATAAGTGGCGGCATCGTCTTCATTGGGCGCTATATAGCCCGAGGTGGTCTGTGCCTCCACATTGTCAGGGATGCCATCGTTGTCGCTGTCGATGTCCAAATGGTTGGGCATGCCGTCATTGTCCGTATCGGCAGGCTCCGTCAACGGGTCGTTGTCCCCATCGATATTGGGATCCTCCTCGGTATCCAATATACCATCGTTGTCATCATCCAAATCCACACTATCGGGAACACCGTCCCCATCGGTATCGGTGCCCTGGTCGGGGTCAAGGTAATCCGGTGTACCGTCCTGGTCCGTATCATCGTCGGTTGGGTCGCCATCGTTATCCGCATCCTCGTCCGGGGTGTCTATGCCGTCTCCGTCATCGTCAAGGTCGCGGTAGTTCACGTCCTCCGTACCATCGGTATCGGGAAGGTCGTTCGCAGGTTCGTCGATCTCGTCGTTCACGTCGAAACCGTCGTTCACGTCCGTTCCCTCGTAGCCGTCGTCCAGGCCGTCGCCGTCCGTATCCGTTCCAGTATAGGTCTGGTCCGGAACGCCGTCAAAATTAAAATCGTTGCCCTCGTTGTTATCGGGAACCGTATCGTTGTCGCTATCCTCGTCAAGGTAGTCCACGGAATCCGTACCATCGGTATTTACCGGGTCGAGACCGTTTGGATATGCGCTGTTGACACCGTCGTTGGACGCATAAGTGGCGGCATCGTCTTCATTGGGCGCTATATAGCCCGAGGTGGTCTGTGCCTCCACATTGTCAGGGATGCCATCGTTGTCGCTGTCGATGTCCAAATGGTTGGGCATGCCGTCATTGTCCGTATCGGCAGGCTCCGTCAACGGGTCGTTGTCCCCATCGATATTGGGATCCTCCTCGGTATCCAATATACCATCGTTGTCATCATCCAAATCCACACTATCGGGAACACCGTCCCCATCGGTATCGGTGCCCTGGTCGGGGTCAAGGTAATCCGGTGTACCGTCCTGGTCCGTATCATCGTCGGTTGGGTCGCCATCGTTATCCGCATCCTCGTCCGGGGTGTCTATGCCGTCTCCGTCATCGTCAAGGTCGCGGTAGTTCACGTCCTCCGTACCATCGGTATCGGGAAGGTCGTTCGCAGGATTGTCGATCTCGTCGTTCACGTCGAAACCGTCGTTCACGTCCGTTCCCTCGTAGCCGTCGTCCAGGCCGTCGCCGTCCGTATCGATTCCAGTATAGGTCTGGTCCGGAACGCCGTCAAAATTAAAATCGTTGCCCTCGTTGTTATCGGGTACCGTATCGTTGTCGCTATCCTCGTCAAGGTAGTCCACGGAATCCGTACCATCGGTATTTACCGGGTCGAGACCGTTTGGATATGCGCTGTTGATACCGTCGTTGGACGCATAAGTGGCGGCATCGTCTTCATTGGGCGCTATATAGCCCGAGGTGGTCTGTGCCTCCACATTGTCAGGGATGCCATCGTTGTCGCTGTCGATGTCCCTAAAATCTGGCTGATTATCATTGTCAGAATTTATAGGAGTAATTCCACTAGAAGTATACACATCATCAAGACCGTTTTGGTTATTATCAACTCCCCCAGGCGCTAAATAACCTTCTATAGTCTGACTTTCATTATTATCTAGAATACCGTCATTATCAGAATCCAAATCACGATAATCCGGTATATTGTCGCCATCAGTATCAACGGTACTAAGACCATCCTCATATGCATCATCAATATCATTGCAATTGGCATCCCCAAGGGGTCTAAGATACCCTACAGAAGTTTGTGCCTCCACTTTATCCTTAATACCATCTGCATCAGAATCAAAATCACGATAATCTGGAAATATATCGTCATCAGAATTCATTGGAATTATACCAAAACCATAACTTCCTTCATAAGCATCGTCCAAACCATTGCGGTTGTTATCTATATTGGAAGGCGGAACATAATCCGCAAATGATTGTGCCTCAATGTTATCCCTAATACCATCAATATCAGAATCAATATCCAAATAATCCGGTATAGGATTACAGCTGCCTCTAATTCCGTCTGTATTTACCGGGGTTAATCCCAACATTCCAGATTGTTCAAAAGCGTCATCCAGACCATTACCATTATCATCCCTATTCCATTTTACAATAATGGTGCCGTTGCCCTGAGCTTCAATAGTATCTAGAATACCATCATTATCAGAATCAATATCCAAATAATTGGGAATGCCATCTCCATCTTGATCAGAAGGATTAGTCAAATAATTGTTATCACCATCTTCATTCTGATCTTCTACAACATCTAGGATACCATCGTCATCTTCATCAATATCGGTATCATTAAAAGTGATTTCGTTATTTTCAGAACTATTGGAAGCCTCTTGATGAGCATTGCTAAATTGAATGCCGATAATAAAAAAAGAAAAACATATTAGAAATAGATTTAGAACCTTAAGTCTATATCCATCAATTTTCAATAAAGTAATTTTACCCATAAGTGTTTAGTGTTTTACTAATCACCATGGCAATGTAGTGTTCCGTTTTGTATAAGAAAGTGGGGCTTACTTAATAAAAACTATGCTAAGATATAGTATAATTATTTCAACACAAATAGTTTTTCCCTTATCCATCAAATACAAAGGACGAACTACTTATTTATTTGTTAAAAGTTATATTATTATCCTATTAATACAATTATGTACGATATAAGTGATAAAAAAGACTATGTAATGCGAAAATTTCTCGTTAACCTAGTATTCGCTACATTTCATTTTCCGCCTTACCCCAAATACTACTCCTAAATTTTATTTAGGATTCAAAATTCCAGATTACTAACAACCCAAATTAGCTTATTTTTGCACAAATATTTTACATGAGTTTTAAACAAGAAATAGAACGAAGAAGAACTTTTGGTATAATTTCTCACCCCGATGCAGGTAAAACAACTTTGACCGAAAAGTTATTACTTTTTGGAGGCGCTATTCAGGAAGCGGGAGCCGTAAAAAATAACAAAATTAAAAAAACGGCTACCAGTGATTTTATGGAGATTGAGCGACAAAGAGGAATTTCCGTTGCCACTTCTGTTCTAGCCTTTCTTTACAAGGATAAAAAAATAAATATCCTAGACACCCCCGGCCATAAGGATTTTGCAGAAGACACATTTAGAACATTAACCGCAGTGGACAGTGTAATTGTTGTAATTGATGTTGCAAAAGGTGTGGAGGAGCAAACGGTCAAGCTGGTTGAAGTATGCCGGATGAGAAAAATTCCAATGCTGGTATTCATTAACAAAATGGACCGTGAAGGACAAGATGCGTTTGACTTACTAGACGAATTGGAACAAAAGTTAGGCCTATCCGTTACACCTTTAAGTTTTCCCATAGGTATGGGTTATGATTTTAAAGGTATCTATAATATATATGAAAAGAACATTAACTTATTTAGTGGCGATAGCAAGAAAAATATTGAACAGACCATAGCTTTTGATGATGTTAACAATCCAGAGTTGGAAAAGATTATAGGTTCCAATGCTGCTACGGAATTAAGAGAAAATTTAGATTTAGTTTGGGGGGTATACCCAACATTCAATAAAGAACTATATCTAAACGGTGATCAACAACCTGTATTCTTTGGTTCCGCTCTAAATAATTTTGGGGTAAGGGAACTTTTGGATTGCTTTATACAGATTGCTCCAACGCCAAGATCTAAAAATGCGGAAGAAAGGATAGTAGAAGCTGACGAAAAGGATATGACCGGTTTTGTTTTTAAAATACACGCCAACATGGATCCGAAACACAGAGACCGATTAGCGTTTATTAAAATTGTTTCAGGAACCTTTGAGCGTAACAAACCATATCTGCATGTAAGACAGGGCAAAAAATTAAAATTCTCCAGCCCTAATGCTTTCTTCGCAGAAAAGAAGGAAATTGTGGATATTTCGTATCCTGGAGATATTGTTGGTTTACATGATACAGGTAACTTTAAAATAGGGGACACCTTAACCGAGGGAGAAATATTAAACTATAAAGGCATTCCAAGCTTTTCACCAGAACATTTTAGGTATATAAACAATGCCGACCCTATGAAGTCCAAACAATTATACAAAGGTATTGATCAGTTGATGGATGAAGGTGTAGCGCAATTGTTTACTTTAGAGATGAACGGTCGAAAAATAATCGGTACTGTTGGCGCTTTACAATTTGAGGTAATACAGTATAGGTTGGAACATGAATATGGTGCTAAATGTAGCTATGAAAACTTTAATGTTTATAAAGCTTGTTGGGTTGGCACCGAGAATAGAAAAACTGAAGAGTTCAAGGAATTTGAACGCGTAAAACAGAAATTTTTGGCAAAAGACAAAAGAGGTCAATTGGTCTTTTTGGCAGATTCACAATTTTCGCTTCAAATGACCCAACAAAAGTACCCTTCTGTTAAATTACATTTTGTTTCAGAATTTGAATAAAAAAAGCCCAATTTAAAAATTGGGCTTTTTTTTATGCTTCTCCCGTAGGTCCAAAGTTCAATGGAATGGAAGGTTGTTCATAATCTTTAATTGTTCCATGAGCCTTCTCAAAACGTTGAACATTATCGTTCAATGCCTTTAAGAACTTCTTTGCATGTTGTGGGGTTAAAATAATTCTACTCTTTACCTTAGCTTTTGGTGCTCCAGGCATCATACTGATAAAATCCACTACAAATTCCGAAACCGAATGATTAATGATGGCTAAATTGGAATATATTCCTTCTGCCATCTTTTCATCCAACTCTATATTAATTTGTTTCTGGTTTGGATTTTTATTCTCACTCATACTTCTTAATTATATAAAAACGACCCTCAAATAGAATTTGAGGGTCGCTAATATTAAAATCTCAAGGCCTCTTTTCTGGCCATTATTTCATCATATTCTTCTTTAGACCCTACGATTATGTTATCATAGTCCCTCATACCGGTACCTGCCGGAATCTTGTGACCCACAATAACATTTTCCTTAAGACCTTCCAAAGTATCAATCTTACCACTTACAGCAGCTTCGTTCAGAACTTTAGTTGTCTCTTGGAACGATGCAGCAGAGATAAATGACTTCGTTTGTAGCGAAGCTCTTGTAATACCCTGTAATATTGGTGTTGCAGTTGCTGAAACAGCATCCCTTGCCTCTACTACAGCTTTATCACTACGCTTAAGCAATGAATTCTCATCCCTTAGTTCACGTGGTGTAACGATCTGACCTGGTTTAAGGTTTTCAGAATCACCGGCTTCCATAACAACTTTCTTACCGAAAATGTTGTCATTTTCCCTGATAAAGTCATCTTTATGAATCAATTGGTTTTCCAAGAATATAGTATCTCCCGGATCAACGATTCTTACTTTTCTCATCATTTGTCTAACAACAACCTCAAAGTGCTTATCATTAATTTTTACACCTTGTAGTCTATACACCTCTTGTACTTCGTTCACCAAGTATTGCTGTACAGCAGAAGGTCCTTTGATCGCCAATATATCTTCTGGTGTAATAGAACCATCCGATAATGGCATACCAGCTCTTACATAATCATTTTCCTGTACAAGAATTTGGTTAGATAATTTTACCAAATATTTCTTTACCTCACCCAATTTGGATTCAATAATGATTTCCCTGTTACCTCTCTTGATCTTACCAAAAGATACCACACCATCAATTTCAGAAACTACAGCTGGGTTAGAAGGGTTCCTCGCCTCGAACAACTCAGTTACTCTTGGAAGACCACCTGTAATATCACCAGCTTTGGCAGATTTACGTGGTATTTTCACCAATATCTTACCTTCCTTGATTTTATCACCATCATCTACCATAATATGGGAACCTACCGGTAGGTTGTATGAACGTAACGTTTCTCCTTTAGCATCTTGAATCAATAAAGTAGGAATTAACTTTTTGTTTCTAGATTCTGAGATTACTTTTTCCTGGAAACCAGTTTGCTCATCTATTTCTACTTGATACGTAACACCTTGCTCAATATTCTCATAGGCAATCTTACCTGGGAATTCTGATACGATAACACCATTATATGGATCCCAAGAACAAATGACATCACCCTTAGAAACTTTAGCACCATTTTCAACGAATAATTGAGATCCGTAAGGAATATTACTTGTACTTAACGTAATTCCTGTCTTAGCATCTACAACTTTAATTTCAGTAGTTCTGGAAATAACAATTTCTGCTGAGTTACCATCTGATCCTTCACCGGTTACAGTTCTTAAATCTTCAATTTCAGCAATACCAGAGAATCTCACCTCTAATTTGTTATCCTCAGAAATGTTACCTGCAATACCACCCACGTGGAACGTTCTTAATGTAAGCTGTGTACCTGGCTCACCAATTGATTGTGCCGCAACAACACCAACTGCTTCACCTCTTTGAACCATTTTGTTCGTAGATAGGTTTCTACCGTAACATTGTGCACAAATACCTTTCTCAGCTTCACAAGTCAACGCTGATCTTACCTGAACTTTTTCTACTGGAGAATTCTCTATTTTCTTAACATCACTCTCCATGATATGCTGTCCTGCCTTAAGGAGCAATTCTTCTGTCATTGGATCATATACATCATGTAACGATACACGACCTAAAATTCGCTCTCCTAGACTTTCAACAACTTCTTCATTTTTCTTAAGTGCCTGTACTTCTACACCTCTTAAGGTCTCACAATCCTCAGTATTAATTATAACATCTTGAGAAACATCTACCAGCCTTCTTGTTAGGTAACCTGCATCTGCCGTTTTAAGGGCCGTATCCGCAAGTCCTTTACGTGCACCGTGAGTTGAAATAAAGTACTCAAGAATAGAAAGTCCTTCCTTAAAGTTAGAAAGAATTGGGTTTTCAATAATCTCACCACCACCTGCAGTAGATTTTTTAGGCTTGGCCATTAATCCACGCATACCGGTCAACTGGCGAATTTGCTCTTTAGAACCCCTTGCACCAGAGTCAAGCATCATGTATACCGAGTTAAATCCTTGTTGATCTTCACGTATACGTTTCATTGCCAACTCCGTCAATTGCGCATTGGTAGAAGTCCAAACATCAATAACCTGATTATATCTTTCATTGTTAGTGATAAGACCCATGTTATAGTTAGCCATGATACCATCTACTTGCCCATTGGCATCCGCAATCATTTCATGCTTCTCCTTTGGAATAATAATATCACCTAAACTAAAGGATAAACCACCTCTAAATGCAAAATCATATCCTAGATTTTTTATTCTATCCAAGAAATCTGCAGTTGTAGGTACATCTGTTACCGCTAATATTCCTCCAATAATATCTCTAAGAGATTTCTTGTTCAAAACATCGTTTATGTAACCAGCTTCCTCAGGAACTTCCATGTTAAACAATACCCTACCAACAGTAGTTGGTATAATTTTGTAAACTAGTTCTCCTTCTTCATTAAAGTCTTTTGCCCTTACTTTAATACCAGCGTTAAGATCAACCTTTCCTTCATTTAAGGCAATCTCAACCTCTTCAAATGAATAAAAAGTAATTCCTTCTCCTTTAACTATAAGCTCTGGAGTAGATTTTCTTTCCTTGGTCATATAATACAGACCCAAAACCATATCCTGAGACGGTACCGTAATTGGTGAACCGTTTGCCGGATTCAAAATATTGTGTGATGCCAACATTAATAATTGACATTCAAGAATTGCCTCTGGCCCCAATGGTAAGTGAACCGCCATCTGGTCACCATCAAAATCCGCGTTAAATGCAGTACAAACTAAAGGGTGTAGACGAATTGCCTTACCTTCAATTAATTTAGGCTGGAACGCTTGAATACCTAAACGGTGTAATGTAGGGGCCCTGTTCAACATTACAGGATGTCCTTTTAATACATTTTCCAAGATATCCCAAACTACAGGCTCTTTCTTATCTATAATTTTCTTTGCAGATTTTACTGTCTTAACAATACCTCTTTCTATCAGTTTTCTGATTACGAAAGGTTTGTATAATTCTGCAGCCATATCCTTTGGAAGACCGCATTCAAACAATTTCATTTCCGGTCCTACAACAATTACCGAACGTGCTGAATAATCTACACGTTTACCCAATAAGTTTTGACGGAAACGACCTTGCTTTCCTTTCAATGAATCTGAAAGTGATTTTAATGGTCTATTAGATTCTGTCTTAACCGCTGAAGCTTTTCTAGTGTTATCAAATAAAGAATCAACCGCCTCTTGAAGCATACGTTTTTCATTACGTAAAATTACTTCCGGAGCCTTGATCTCTACTAACCTCTTTAAACGGTTATTTCTTATAATCACCCTTCTATAAAGGTCATTTAAATCTGACGTAGCAAAACGACCACCATCCAATGGTACCAATGGACGTAATTCTGGCGGAATAACCGGAATTACTTTCATAATCATCCACTCTGGCTCATTTTCCCTATTTTCTTGGGATTCCCTAAGTGCCTCTACAACCTGAAGACGCTTTAATGCCTCCGTTTTACGTTGCTTGGAAGTTTCTGTATTCGCTTTATGCCTAAGTTCGAAAGAAAGTTCCTTTAGGTTGATTCTACCCAACAAATCAATTAAACATTCCGCTCCCATCTTAGCGATGAATTTATTAGGATCAGAATCTTCTAAGTACTGATTTTCTTGTGGAATAGTATCTAAAATATTCAAATATTCCTCTTCTGTCAAGAAATCCATTTTCTGGATTTCCTCACCTTCTGGTCCTTTAGCAATACCTGGCTGTATTACTACGTAACGTTCGTAGTAAATAATCATATCCAATTTTTTGGAAGGTAATCCTAAAAGGTATCCTATTTTGTTCGGTAAAGAACGGAAATACCAAATATGAGCTACTGGTACCACCAAGTTGATATGACCAACACGGTCTCTACGAACTTTCTTCTCCGTTACTTCTACACCACAACGATCACATACAATACCGCGGTAGCGTATACGCTTATATTTTCCACAAGCACATTCGTAATCCTTTACAGGGCCAAAAATACGCTCACAGAACAAACCATCACGTTCTGGTTTGTGTGTTCTATAATTAATTGTTTCAGGCTTTAAAACCTCACCTCTAGATTCTGCCAAAATTGATTCTGGCGATGCTAAACCTATTGAAATTTTATCGAACCTTTTTACTGGGTTATTATCTTTTATTCTTGCCATAATAGCGTGCTGATAATGTTTTAATTTTTGTTACTTAATAGTCGTCAAAGGCAACTATTGATCTATTCTTCAAGTCTAATATCCAAACCTAATCCCTTAAGTTCGTGCATTAATACATTGAAAGATTCTGGTAAACCAGGTTCAGGCATTGTTTCACCTTTTACAATAGATTCATAGGTCTTAGCTCTTCCGATTACATCATCTGACTTAACCGTTAAAATCTCACGTAAGGTTGCAGATGCTCCATAGGCCTCAAGTGCCCAAACTTCCATCTCACCAAAACGTTGACCACCAAACTGAGCTTTACCACCTAATGGCTGCTGCGTAATCAAAGAATATGGCCCAATAGATCGTGCATGCATCTTATCATCTACCATATGTCCAAGTTTCAACATATAGATTACACCAACTGTAGCAGGTTGATCAAAACGTTGACCAGTTCCACCATCATATAAATAGGTATGTCCAAATCTTGGAATTCCCGCCTCATCCGTGTAGGCATTGATTTCATCTAACGTAGCACCGTCAAAAATTGGAGTGGCAAATTTCTTGCCTAATTTAAGACCTGCCCAACCTAAAACTGTTTCATAAATCTGCCCGATGTTCATACGAGAAGGTACACCTAATGGATTCAATACAATATCCACAGGGGTTCCATCTTCCAAGAACGGCATATCCTCATGACGAACAATTCGGGAAACAATACCTTTGTTACCGTGTCTACCCGCCATTTTATCACCAACTTTCAGTTTACGTTTTTTAGCAACATAAACTTTGGCAAGTTTCATAATACCTGCTGGTAATTCATCACCAACAGAAATCGTAAACTTATCTCTTCTTAAGTTACCTTGTAAATCGTTAAGCTTAATTTTATAATTATGAAGCAAATCAGCAACCAATGCATTTGTATCGTTATCCGTAGTCCAACTTCCACCCACTAAGTGCGCAAAATCATCTACAGAGTTCAACATTTTCATGGTATACTTTTTACCTTTAGGTAAAACCTCTTCTCCTAAATCATTAAGCACCCCTTGTGAAGTTTTACCATTTACAATCGTAAATAATTTTTCAACAAGTATATCCTTTAACTCTTGGAATTTTACTTCGTATTCCAACTCTAATTTAGAAAGTTCTTCCTTATCCTCTGAACGTTTTCTCTTATCCTTTACAGACCTTGAGAACAATTTCTTTTCGATGACCACACCTCTTAAAGAAGGTGAAGCCTTTAATGAAGCATCTTTAACGTCACCCGCTTTGTCTCCAAAAATAGCACGTAATAATTTCTCTTCAGGAGTAGGATCAGACTCTCCTTTTGGAGTAATTTTACCAATTAGAATATCACCAGGCTTAACCTCGGCACCTATCCTAATCATACCATTCTCATCCAAGTCCTTCGTTGCTTCTTCAGAAACATTAGGTATATCATGTGTAAGCTCTTCAGCTCCTAACTTCGTATCTCTAACCTCTAAAGAATATTCATCAACATGAATAGAAGTAAAAATATCTTCACGAACCACTTTTTCAGAAATAACGATAGCATCCTCAAAGTTATACCCTTTCCAAGGCATAAAGGCAACCGTTAAGTTTCTACCTAGTGCCAGCTCACCCTTCTCAGTAGCATAACCTTCACAAAGTACTTGACCTTTTTTAACTCTATCACCTTTTTGAACAATAGGTTTTAGGTTAATATTAGTACCCTGGTTTGTTTTTCTGAACTTAACTAAGAAATATGTTTTTTCGTCTTCCTCAAAACTAATCAATCGTTCATTATCCGTACGATCGTACTTAATAGTAATTTTTTGAGAATCTACATATTCAATAACACCATCTCCTTCTGCATTGATCAACACCCTAGAATCTGAAGCAACTTGTCTTTCAAGACCTGTTCCTACAATTGGAGATTGAGGCTTTAATAATGGTACTGCTTGACGCATCATGTTAGATCCCATCAAAGCCCTGTTCGCATCATCATGTTCCAAGAATGGAATCAATGACGCTGATATAGAAGCTATTTGATTTGGAGCAACATCTGTATACTGAATTTCTGCTGGATCTACTACCGGGAAATCACCTTCTTCCCTAGCAATTACCTTTTCAGCATCTATAGTACCATCTTCTTTCATAGGAATGTTTGCCTGAGCAATTTTCATTCCTTCTTCCTCTTCTGCACTTAAATATGCATAGTTCTTATAATCAACAACAGCGTCAGTTACTTTTCTATAAGGGGTCTCCAAGAATCCCATTGGGTTTACTTTTGCAAACACCGATAATGAAGATATCAAACCAATATTAGGACCTTCAGGAGTTTCAATAGGACATAAACGACCGTAGTGTGTATAGTGAACATCACGAACCTCAAAACCTGCACGCTCTCTAGAAAGACCACCTGGCCCTAATGCCGATAATCTTCTTTTGTGCGTAATCTCTGCCAATGGATTCGTTTGATCCATAAACTGAGATAATTGGTTAGTCCCGAAGAAAGAATTAATTACAGAAGACAATGTCTTTGCATTAATCAAATCTATAGGTGTAAACACCTCATTATCACGTACGTTCATACGCTCACGAATTGTTCTTGCCATACGCGCAAGACCAACACCAAACTGAGAAGATAATTGCTCACCCACAGTTCTAACACGACGGTTAGATAAGTGGTCAATATCATCAATCTCAGCTTTTGAGTTAATTAACTCAATTAAATATTTTATAATAGTTATGATATCTTCCTTGGTCAAAACTTGTTTGTCCATTCCAATATCTAACTGTAACTTCTTGTTCATTCTATAACGACCAACTTCACCTAAGTTGTAACGTTGATCAGAGAAGAACAACTTATCTATAATACCACGAGCTGTCTCCTCATCTGGCGGTTCAGCATTACGTAATTGACGATAGATATGCTCAACTGCTTCTTTTTCAGAATTCGTTGGATCTTTCTGTAAAGTATTATGAATAATGGCGTAATCTGATTGCGCATTATTTTCTTTATGTAAAAGTATAGTTTTTACATCTGCATCAATGATTTCAGCAATGTGTTCTTTTTCAAGAATAGTGTCACGATCTAAAACTATCTCGTTACGTTCAATTGACACCACCTCACCTGTATCCTCATCAACGAAATCCTCGTGCCAAGTATTCAACACTCTTGCCGCTAATTTGCGACCCAATACTTTTTTAAGTCCGGCATTAGAGACCTTTACTTCTTCTGAAAGGTCAAAGATTTCTAAAATATCCTTATCACGTTCAAAACCAATAGCTCTAAACAAGGTAGTAACCGGTAATTTTTTCTTTCTATCGATATAGGCGTACATAACACCATTGATATCGGTAGCAAATTCTATCCAAGAACCTTTAAAAGGAATTACCCTGGCAGAATATAATTTAGTTCCATTAGCATGGAAAGACTGGCCAAAGAAAACCCCTGGCGATCTATGTAACTGAGAAACCACAACTCTCTCTGCTCCATTGATAACAAAAGTTCCACTTGGTGTCATGTAAGGTATAGTACCCAAATACACATCTTGTACGATGGTCTCAAAATCTTCATGTTCCGGATCGGTACAATAAAGTTTTAAACGTGCTTTTAAGGGTACGCTGTAAGTAAGACCTCTCTCAATACATTCTTGAATAGAATATCGGGGTGGATCAATAAAATAATCTAAAAACTCCAATACAAACTGATTTCTAGTATCAGTAATTGGAAAATTTTCCATGAAGGTATTATATAAACCTTCATTACCTCTTTCATCTGATTTAGTCTCAAGTTGAAAAAAGTCTTGAAAAGATTTAATCTGAATATCCAAGAAATCCGGATAATCCGGTGTATTTCTTGCGGAAGCAAAGCTTATTCTTTCAGTCTGATTTGTGAACATCTACGGACAGTGTTTTGATCGTGAGTACTAAAGGGGTAGTATATAACTTAATATACCTAAATCTATAAAATGGCTTAGGTCTAACCGCCAAAAGCGAAAAGACCTAAACCAAAAGTAATATGGTTGTAGCTATTATTTAAGCTCAACTTCTGCTCCAGCTTCTTCCAATGATTTTTTGATACCTTCTGCCTCATCTTTAGAAACAGCTTCCTTAACAGCTTTTGGTGCGCTGTCAACAATATCTTTAGCATCTTTCAAACCTAAACCAGTTAATTCTTTAACCAATTTAACTACTGCTAACTTAGAAGCACCAGGTGCTTTCAAGATAACATCAAATTCAGTTTGAGCTTCACCAGCGTCTCCACCTTCAGCGCCACCGCCACCAGCGGCAACAGCTACAGCTGCAGCTGCAGGCTCAATACCGTATTCTTCTTTTAATATATCAGCTAACTCATTTACTTCTTTTACCGTAAGGTTAACCAATTGTTCTGCGAAATCTTTTAAATCTGCCATTTTCTATCGTTTAATAAAATTTTAAAATATACTTAGTTTATAGTGCGTACTTATTTTTCAGATAATGTCTTAAGAATACCGGCAAGTTTACCACCGCCAGATTTAAGTCCAGAAATAACATTCTTGGCAGGAGATTGTAACAATCCAATAATCTCGCCAATCATTTCTTCTTTAGACTTAATGCTTACTAGCGCATCTAAGTTTTCATCACCTATATATATTGCCTCTTCAACAAAGGCTCCTTTTAATAAAGGCTTTTCAGATTTTTTTCTGAAGTTCTTTATTAATTTAGCTGGAGCATTGGCCACATCAGAAAACATTAAAGAGGTATTACCCTTTAAAACTTCTGGCAATTCACCAAATTCTTTATCCGAAGCTTCCATTGCTTTTGCAAGCAAGGTATTTTTCACAACCGCCAGTTTAATGTTCGCCTTAAAAGCAGCTCTTCTTAAATCTGAAGTTACACCAGCGTTTAAACCGGAAATATCTGCTAAATAAATTGTGGAACTATTAGCCAACTGCGCAGTCAAATCTTCTATAACCGTTGCTTTTTCTTCTCTTGTCATACTATTAATTTTTAACTAGCAGTTCGTTATACTGACTTTGGGTCTAATTGCAAACTTGGACTCATTGTACTGGACATGAAAACAGTTTTCATATACACACCCTTTGCAGCTGTTGGCTTCATTTTGTTCAATGTATCCAATAGCTCCTTTGCGTTATCTACCAATTTATCCGCTGAGAAAGATGCCTTACCTATCGCAGCATGTACAATTCCAGTTTTATCGACCTTAAAATCGATTTTACCCGCCTTTACTTCAGATACAGCCTTAGCTACATCCATAGTTACGGTTCCTGTTTTTGGATTGGGCATTAAACCTCTTGGACCTAATACACGACCTAAAGGACCTAATTTACCCATAACACTTGGCATAGTGATGATTACATCAACATCTGTCCAACCGCCTTTTATTTTTTCCAAATACTCATCTAACCCAACATAGTCCGCACCTGCTTCTTGAGCTTCTGCTTCCTTGTCCGGTGTTACCAAAGCCAAAACCTTAACATCTTTACCGGTACCATGAGGTAGTGTAACTACACCACGAACCATTTGATTTGCTTTTCTTGGATCTACACCCAAACGAACCGCTAAATCAACAGAGGCATCAAATTTTGTATTGGTTATCTCTTTAATTAAAGCTGAAGCTTCTACCAAAGAATATAATTTATCCTTTTCTATCTTAGAATGCGCTTCTTTTTGCTTCTTAGTTAACTTTGCCATTTAATTGCTTTTAAGATTTTAAAAAGGTTTTTTACCTGATACCTTCATACCCATTGACCTAGCAGTACCAGCAATCATACTCATTGCCGATTCTACGGTAAATGCATTAAGGTCAACCATCTTATCATCGGCTATTGCCTTGATTTGGTCCCAAGTAACACTCCCTAATTTTACTCTGTTAGGTTCGCCAGATCCTTTTTTAATCTTAGCCGCTTCCAATAGCTGAACTGCCGCTGGTGGTGTTTTTACAACGAAGTCAAATGACTTATCCTTGTAAACGGTGATAACAACTGGTAAAACCTTACCTGGTTTATCCTGCGTACGAGCGTTGAACTGCTTACAGAATTCCATAATGTTAACACCGGCAGCACCTAAGGCGGGTCCAACCGGTGGCGATGGATTCGCTGCACCTCCCCTAACTTGTAGTTTAACTACTTTACCTACTTCTTTTGCCATTGTTTAAAATTAAATTGAAAGTGTGTTTACGGAAGCAACACTACTTTAATTATGTATGTAACACTTATTTATTATACTTTCTCTACTTGCATATAACTTAATTCCAATGGTGTTTTTCTTCCAAAAATTTTCACCATTACCTCAAGCTTGCGTTTTTCCTCGTTTATTTTCTCAACCGTTCCATTAAATCCATTGAACGGACCATCAATAACTTTTACGGTTTCACCAAATACAAATGGTATAGCAACACTGTCCGTATTTACCGCCAGCTCATCTACTTTACCAAGCATTCTATTAACTTCATTCTTTCTTAAAGGAACAGGATCACCTCCTTTTGTTTCCCCTAAAAATCCAATAACATTTGTGATAGAACGAATGATGTGAACCATTTCACCACCCAAGTTGGCCTTGATCATAATATAGCCAGGGAAATAAACACGTTCTTTATTTATTTTTTTACCGTTCCTGATCTGAACTACTTTCTCTGTAGGAACTAGCACATCTTCTAAATAATCAGAAAAACCGTGACGTTCAACTTCGCTTTCAATGTATCCTTTGATTTTATTCTCTTGACCACTGACCGCCCTTACAACGTACCATTTCTTTTCCAATACTTCTGACATAGGTCCTCTTAGTTTAAAACAGTGTTGAAATATAACTTGATCACTTTGCTGAATACCGTATCTACACCCCAAGTAGCCAAAGCAAAAAGGATAGAAAACACTGCAACCACCACCATTAAGTTTGACGATTCTGCACGTGTGGGAAGAGTAACATTATTCCTTAACTCTTCAACGGATTCTTTTATATATGTGAACATTTAATTCTGTTTTACAATTCAACTAACGAGATTTCAACCTCTTTACTATTGCGCACGGGAGGAGAGACTCGAACTCCCGACACCTGGTTTTGGAGACCAGTGCTCTACCAACTGAGCTACACCCGTATGAACGATGAACTAAATCACCAATTCTTTTATTTGCATGTAAAGGTGTCCCGCTTGAGCAGAACACCCTTATACACAATATACTTATTAAATTAAATTAATCTATAATCTTAGTCACCTGACCAGCACCTACAGTTCTACCACCTTCACGGATAGCGAAACGTAGACCAACGCTTAATGCGATTGGCTGAATCAACTCAACTGTAATAGTAAGGTTATCTCCTGGCATTACCATTTCAACCCCAGAAGGCAATGAAATATTACCAGTAACATCTGTTGTTCTTACGTAGAACTGAGGACGGTAGTTGTTATGGAATGGTGTATGACGACCACCTTCTTCTTTCTTCAATACATAAACCTCAGCTTCAAATTTAGCGTGCGGCTTAACAGAACCTGGCTTACAGATTACCATACCACGGCTAATTTGAGATTTTTCAATACCTCTTAACAAGATACCTACGTTATCTCCAGCTTCACCCCTATCCAATATCTTACGGAACATCTCAACCCCAGTAATTGTAGAGTTCAACTTCTCAGCACCCATACCAATGATCTCAACAGCATCACCAGTGTTAGCAATACCAGTTTCTATACGACCAGTTGCAACAGTACCACGACCAGTAATCGTAAATACATCTTCAACAGGCATCAAGAAATCCTTATCAACATCTCTAGCAGGAAGCTCGATCCAATTATCAACCGCTTCCATCAATTCCATTACAGTATCAACCCATTTTTGCTCACCGTTCAATGCACCTAATGCAGAACCAGCGATTACAGGTCCATTATCTCCATCATACTCATAGAAAGAAAGCAATTCTCTTACTTCCATCTCAACAAGCTCGATCAATTCCTCATCATCAACCATATCCACTTTGTTCATGAATACAACGATTCTTGGAATACCAACCTGACGACCTAATAGGATATGCTCACGAGTTTGTGGCATTGGACCATCAGTAGCGGCAACAACTAAAATAGCACCATCCATTTGAGCAGCACCAGTAACCATGTTCTTTACGTAATCCGCGTGACCAGGACAGTCAACGTGAGCGTAGTGACGGTTAGCTGTAGAATACTCTACGTGTGAAGTGTTGATAGTAATACCTCTTTCCTTTTCCTCTGGAGCGTTATCGATAGAATCGAAACTTCTCAATTCAGAAAGACCTGCATTTGCCAAAACAGTTGTAATAGCAGCAGTTAATGTAGTTTTACCGTGATCCACGTGTCCAATAGTACCTATATTTAAGTGCGGTTTGGAACGATCGAAAGTTTCCTTTGCCATGTTTAATGAATTTTAATCTTAGTTTATATTAGTGTACAAATTTATACCTTAATTGAGCCAATGACGAGAATTGAACTCGTGACCTCTTCCTTACCAAGGAAACGCTCTACCCCTGAGCTACACCGGCGTAAAGTGTCGAATCTATTTTAACAAACAGACTCCTGCCTTCGCAGGGACGACATTTCTGTCTAATTATTGAGCGGGAGACCGGGTTCGAACCGGCGACATTCAGCTTGGAAGGCTGACGCTCTACCAACTGAGCTACTCCCGCTTATAACATTACAATATTTCAATAAAAATCCTCTAAAAAAGTTTTGTGGGGAGAGCAGGATTCGAACCTGCGAAGACGTAGTCAGCAGATTTACAGTCTGCCCTCGTTGGCCGCTTGAGTATCTCCCCTCAAACTATTATTTTAAAGAACTTAAAGAGCCGATGGAGGGACTCGAACCCACGACCTGCTGATTACAAATCAGCTGCTCTAGCCAGCTGAGCTACATCGGCCTATTTACGACTTTTATCGCCATAAAAAAGCCCGCTATTTCTAACGGACTGCAAATGTATAGTATTTTTTGTTTATTCAAAACAAATTTCAAAAAATTTTTATCAAGCTTGCACTCTTAATTTTTCCTTTTGTTTTATTAGCCTTCTTTCCAACGAATTACAGGCGGCGTCCACAGCCTCTTCAAATGATTTACATTGCTTTTTTACTATAAATTTATCTCTGGGTACGTTTATTTTTATTTCAACTATCTTATTTACTTTAGAACTCGTATTCTCAACTTTCATGTAGACATCTGAACTAATGACTTTGGAATAAAAGGTTTCTACCTTATTTAACCTATTCTGCAAAAAATCTATCAACTTACGATCTGCATTGAAATTTACCGATTGTGTATTTACTTTCATACTCAGAAAATTTATGGCCCTTAGAAAACTTTGGCCTGGTTAGACGATTATTATTTATTACCCCTTGGGTGTGCCATTGCATGAACTTTTTTCAGCTCTGCAATACTATTATGCGTATATACCTGTGTTGAAGCTAAACTACTATGCCCCAACAATTCCTTTACAGAATTTAAATCCGCACCCTTATTAAGAAGATGGGTAGCAAAGGTGTGCCTAAGAATATGTGGACTAGTCTTCACCTTAGTAGACACCATTCTA
The DNA here is from genome assembly GCF_045057105.1 of Maribacter sp. LLG6340-A2. GTDB lineage: Bacteria > Bacteroidota > Bacteroidia > Flavobacteriales > Flavobacteriaceae > Maribacter. The sequence continues at coordinate 662,949 of NZ_CP159332.1, forward strand.
AAATACTTGTTTATTACTCTATAAACAAGTGTTTCATATATTTTATTGCCAGATATTGTAAGAAAGATATATTCAGAATCATTGATTTGCCCTAGCTCTTTTCGCTTTTCTAAATATAGACGCAATATATCTTCTGTTTCTTGCAACATAGGAATTAACCTTTCCTTATTTCTTTTTCCTAAAACTTTAATAGTTTTGGTGTCGAAATCAGTATCCGAAATTTGTAGACCAATCAACTCTGCCCTTCGCATACCTGTTGTATACAATATATGAATTAGCAACTGGTCTCTACAACCTTCAAAGGTATCAGGGAAATCAAATTCAGAAAGAACATTTTCCATCTCCAGTTCAGAAAATGGCACCTCAATTTTTTTAGAGGTCTTTAAGGCTTTGTGCTTTGCCAACGGACTAACTTCAATGACAGCTGTCTTCAAAAGAAATTTATAGTATGAGCGTAATGACGAAATTTTTCTATTTATGGATCTATTGTTGATGCCTTGTTCAGATAATTGAACTATCCAACTTCTTACTACCGAGTATTCAATATTATCGATATTGGCCAGTCCAAACTCCCCATTGGCAAAATCATAAAATGACAAAATATCCCCCTCATAAGCCTTTACGGTATGTTTGGAATAATTCTTTTCTAACAACAAGTATGAAGTAAATTCATCTATAAACATAAACTAAAGGTATAAAAGATTTCATCTACCTGAATAAAGCGCAAAAAAAATCCCGCATAGAGCGGGATTTTATATACTATTGAAACAAAGTTTAGATTTCTTCTTGATCTCTAAGACCTTGGATGTATTGTGCTTTTTGAATTTGAGCTCTACGAACTACAGATGGCTTATTGAACTGTTGACGCTTACGTAACTGTCTCATTGTACCTGTTTTATCGAACTTTCGCTTAAAGCGCTTTAAAGCTCTATCTATGTTTTCTCCTTCTTTTACTGGTATTATTAACATGGGCTAAACCTCCTCTCTTTATGATTAAGGGTGCAAATATAAGAACTAAATTGATTTTAGCAACCTAATATCGAATAATTACACCATATTTTTTATTACTGAACCGTTGCTGGCCTATATTCCTTTTTATCTATAACCATTTTAGCTATAATCTCCCTAAGAATTTCCGAGGTTCCGCCTCCTATTGGCCCTAGCCTGCTATCCCTAAAATTCCTAGCCATTGGATAATCTTCTATATACCCATATCCACCTAAAAACTGCAAACACTCATAAGCTACTTTATCCGCAACTTTTGTAGATTTTAATTTGGAAATTGTTGCTTCCTTTACCACATACTGGCCTTTGTCCAGACGATATGCCACAGAATAATTATACTCTTTACACATATCTATATCTGCATACATATCTGCCACCCTATGCCTTAATGCCTGAAATTGATCAATGGTTTTCCCAAATGCTTCACGCTCTGACATATATTGAAGTGCATATTCCAAAAAATATTCAGATCTGGCATGCGCATTAACACCCATAATTAAACGTTCAAGAGAAAAATGTTCCATAATATAGGAAAAGCCCATATTCTCCTCTCCCATTAAATTCTCCGCAGGAATCATAACATTATCAAAAGCCAATTCTGCCGTATCCGAAGCTCTCCAACCTAATTTATTCAATTTATTGGCCGTTACCCCTTTACTTTTCCTGTCTACCACAAAAATACTTATACCTTTATTACCCAGCTCAGGCGCGGTTTTAGCGGCAACGATCATAAAATCCGCATATACCCCATTTGTTATAAAGGTCTTTGAACCATTTAAAATGTAATGGTCCCCTTGACGTACAGCCGTGGTGCGCATACCTGCAACATCACTACCACCAAAAGGTTCTGAAACACAAAGACATCCTACCTTGTCACCATCAACACTAGGACGAAGGTACTTTTCCTTAATAAAAGAATCTCCCTCTTTATTTAAATGAGTCATTGCCAGATATGCATGGGCCCAAATTGCTGCAGCAAAGCCTCCAGAATTTACCTTTTGCAATTCTTCCAATAAAATAACGGTATAAAATAAATCTAGCCCTAAACCACCATCTTGTTCCGGGGTGGCAAGCCCAAAATATCCCATATCTCCAAACTTCTTCCATATGAACCGCTCAATGGTTCCTTCGGCTTCCCATTTGTCTATATGTGGAACAACTTCTTTTTGTAAAAAATCTTTTAAGCTTTCCCGAAAAAGTTGATGCTCTTCCGTGAAGTACATACTTTGCATAGCGTTTTTTTTAGAGCGACAAATATAAGCCAATTCTCTCAATTTGTTCTGATGGAAATCCCTCAATTTTTAACAATTCGTTCAAAGAATTAATACTTCCGTTGAGATTACGATAATTTACTATACGCTGAGCAACCACTTTTTGAATATATATCAATTTTGACAATTCTTCCACCGTAGCCGTATTTACATTAATTTTATCAATATTGGGCCTGGTAATCACTTTAAAACGTTTAAGTGTCTTCCGCACCACATCATCTTCAAGACCATAAACATCATATAATTGCTCATCTACCAGAAAACCACCCAAACGATCTCTGAACTTTATTATCCTAGCCGATAATTTCTCGCCTATACCATTTATTGCTCTCAACTCTTCTGCAGTGGCCTTATTGATATCCAAAACAGTTTCCCGCGCTAATGGTTTTTCCCATTCTTTAGGTTTTACGTTACTGCTTACATTAGTAATTTTAGACCTGCCCACCCATTTAGGAAATTTAAAAAGAGGCGAAATAATACGTAAGAGAGAGTCTGATACCAACGTTACTTTTTGAAACTCTTTAGGTGAATTAACAAACTTACCTGTTTGTCTAAATTCATGCAACCTATCTATTTCATCTACAGTCATACCCAACATATATCCTTTATGATCAGAAATAAAATTAGGATTGAACTTGTATTCTATTTCCTCCTTGTGGGTATTTAAAGCATTTTTTAGAGAATCTATGCGTTGCTGCTCAACCGGGTTAGGAATTAACAACATATTACCCAATGAACCATTACGGTTCAGGTAAAAGAAAATCTGCACCATTATGAGCAGGAACAACAAAAAGAAAATCCCACTACGTTCTTGTTTATTGAACTTAAAGTGGGATTTTAACTTTTTCAAGAGTTAGGTAATTAATAGACTTTTTTAATTGCCGTTAAATATCTTTGGAAACTCTTTTTAACTTTAGGGAAGAGTATAAGTAATCCTATCATGTTAGGGAATACCAAGGCCAAAATCATGGCATCCGAAAATTTAATTACCGCATCTAACGTAGCCGCAGCACCTATTACAACGAACATTAAAAATAATACCTTATAAACTATATCAGCAGTTTTTCCACGTCCAAAAAGATATTTCCAAGATTGAAGCCCGTAATAAGACCAAGAAATCATGGTAGAAAAAGCAAATAAAATTATAGCTATAGTAAGTACATATCTAAATCCTGGAATTACGGAATCATAGGCCATAGAGGTTAAATCTACTCCACCGACATAATCACCGGTTTCACTCAACATAACCGTACTACCAATACCATTTCCATACTCAAAAGCACCTGCATCCATATTAAAGAAAATGATCACCAATGCTGTCATGGTACAAATAACCACAGTATCTATAAAAGGCTCTAAAAGGGCAACAATACCTTCACTTGCAGGATATCTTGTTTTCACGGCAGAATGCGCTATTGCCGCAGAACCGGCACCAGCTTCATTGGAAAATGCCGCACGTTGAAAACCAACTATTATTACACCTATAATACCACCTATAGCTGCATCTGGAGAAAAGGCTCCAGAAAATATCATTCCGAAAGCATCACCTATATATTTAATATTGGCAAATATGATTATTAAAGAAGCCAATACATAGATACCGGCCATGAAAGGAACAATTTTCTCCGTAACACTGGCAATTTTTTTAATTCCACCAATTATTACTATACCTACCAAAATAGCAAGTATTACCCCTATAATAACGCCAGTTGCACCACCTTCTAAATTAAGCATTGACGTTAATTGTACCGCCGCCTGATTGGATTGAAAAGCGTTACCCCCACCAAAGGAAGCCCCAACACAAAGAATAGCGAACAGACCGGCAAGTATTTTTCCCAATATTTTTAGATTACTTTCACTTAATCCCCTAGACAAATAATACATTGGCCCGCCATAAACGGTACCATCTGGACCAACGTCCCTATATTTTACACCAAGGGTACATTCCACAAATTTTGTTGACATACCTATTAATCCACAGACAATCATCCAGAACGTTGCACCAGGACCACCTAAGGCAATGGCAACCGCCACACCTGCAATGTTTCCTAATCCTACAGTACCCGAAACAGCAGTAGCCAAGGCTTGAAAGTGACTAACTTCACCTTCTTCACTTTCATCACGAATAGTATCTGGTATATCTCCATCCTCGGTCATATGCATTTGAACTTTTTCCAAACCATATTTTTCTATTTCCTCGTATTTTCCACGAACCACATTGACGGCCAGAGGAAATTTACTAATACCCGGAAACTTAAAATAGATAGTAAAAAAAGTAGCTCCTGCAATCAATAAAATTAAAACTATGGGAATATCATATCCTGCAATGGGAACGGATGTCAATACCGTTGCCTCCCACCATATTGCAAATGGCATAAAAGCGTCGTTCACTTTTTCATCAAGACCTTTTTCCTGCGCAAAGGTCATGGTTGGTATTAAAAATGATAAAATGATTAGAAGTCTATACTTCATAGTTTTCAAATTAGTTATTGAATTTAGTTAGTTAATCTAGCAATATCATAAAAATTATGGATGCAATCAAATTTATCCGCCAGAAAGATTTTTAATCTATATGAAACATTTTGTTCAATTTTTTAATTTGTTCCGGTCTTCCCAGTACAATAATCTTACTCTTTGGCTGTAATTTTAAATCTGCCTCTGGATTTATGGTGTAGTCACCATTTGGCGAAATATAGCCTATAATGGTACATCCTGTTTTTTTTCTTAAATCTAAATCCCTTATGGAATTGCATTCTATTTGATCCTCAAAATCCTCTATGGCCACTTCTTCCAAATTGGTGGTATTTTCGCCCTCCATGGATAATTTATCCATAAATGTTATTAAATCTGGCATTACGACCAAAGAAGCCATATGGTCGCCTCCTATTTTATCTGGCATGATTACCTTATCCGCACCAGCCAAGAACAATTTTTTTTGGGATGTCACCAAAGATGCTCTACTTATGATAAATAAATTCTTCTTTAATTGACGAGCCGATAATACTACAAAAAGATTGGCTGCATCGTCTGGCAAAGTGGCTATTAAATACTGTGCTCTTTCTATACCGGCTGCCATAAGTATTTCATCATCATTGGCATCGCCCTCAATAAAAAGAATATCATCGCCATGGCGCTCTATGACTTCTTTGTCCTTCTCAATGACAACAAAGGGCCTTTTGTATGCCTTTAGCCTTTCTGCAGCCTGCATTCCATTTCTACCAAAGCCGCAGACTACTACATGTTGATTTAAATTCTCTATCATATACTTCATCTTTTTCTTTTTTAATATTTGCAAGGAATTTCTTCCCAACATATATTCCGTGATTACAGAGATGGCATAACCAAATATGAATACACTGGCAACAATTAATATGACCGTAAAAATTTTGCCGTCCGCACCCATTGGCCGTACCTCTGAAAAACCAACCGTGGTTACGGTTATGATGGTCATATAAAATGCATCTACCCAAGAATAATCAGAAATATACCTATAACCCACAACACCCACCGCCAACACCAAAAGCATTAAGGTCAGCGCCAAATAAATTCTGGACTTAAATAGGTGTATCATAGTTTACAGATCAAAAACGGAATTCCTTTTGGTATAAATTAAATCTTTTATCCTAAGCCAAAACGCAAGAAAAAGATATAGCGCAAAGCCAAAACCTACGGTAACAAACGTAAGATAAATAAAAGATGTTCTTACCACTCTTGCCCTAATCCCTAGTCTTTCAGCAATTCTTCCACACACTTCAAAACCTCTTTTCTGCAAGTAATGCAATAAATTATAAAATAAATTCATGGTGTATAAAATTAGACTTTTATATTCATTAAATGGGCACCTATACTGCAATCCAAACATTTATGGGTCTTACAATATTGATTATAAAGTTGCAGATAGGCCTGTGATGTTTTTGCATTGTTGATATGGCCCCCTATTTCCCTGTAACCCTCAATGATGCTATTTGTTTCTTTTTTCAAAGAACCCATGATGTTAAACAGGTTTTCATGATTTTCCTTGCCCGTATATTTTTGATAATAAAACTTCAGGGGGACTACCGTGTTAATGGTCACTAACCTTATAAAGGAATTGGTAACATTTTTAATTTTCTTGCTAGATTCTTTATCAAAAGTATAATGTGTATGCCAATATTCATGCGTTCCTAAATTCATTAATGTAGATGCATCCCCATCTTCTTGCTTTATCAAATTATGAAACAAGGTGTTATTAGTGGCATAAATTTTAGAGAATTGCGCTAGCCTAATAGTAGGGAAATTAAGTGGTCTTAGCTTAAAAAAATTAGGCCTTATCAGTGGTTGTACCAAACCGTATTTAGCTTTTAAATATTGATATTCTTTTCTAAGTTCAGCATAATATTTATCCAGACCTGTTTCTTTATCCAAAAAGCCAGCTTGCCCCATTAATAAACTTTCCAATACCAATGGTTGCCCATGTAATTTTCTGACTATTGAAAAATTAATGGATTTACCTATAGCCAAAAAAGCATCGGCATTTATTTTAGAACCAAAATTTTTTAAAAGCATAAGAAAAAGGACGTACTCCCAATCATGATTTGCAAAATTCAACAGTTCTTTAATATCATCGGATTTACTTCGCAACCTTTCTACAAAGAGGCGATCCAACCAATTGTTTTTTACAAAATCATCTACCTCCTTAAAATCATTTTCACAATTTATGAATTTGTAATTCTTGGTATTGAACAGCTCTCTATAAGTTTCTAGTAATTGTACAGAAATGTATTGCTGTAAGGATAATGTAGGTATTTGGGTTCCATCTTTCCTATGAATTGTAATGTCATCTGTCCAGACCACATGTAATATTACGTTGTCATAACTAGCATCAGATTGGTGGTTATGCGCAAACCAATCTGAAGATTTTACATGAATTTCCACATTTCCGGCCCATAATTGCCCATCAACTTCTATCTGTGCATTAAAGAAGTCCGGTCCACTAAGTAGGTTATGCAATCCAGAACTTTTTACTTGAATAGATTTACCACATGTAGATTGTAAGCTATTAATAGGATACTTTTTGTACTTCCATATATAATGCAGTAAATCTTCTTTCATTTCCTAAAAATAAAAAACCCGCCTTAAAGCGGGTTAAATTATTTTAGAAAATCTTATTCCGTGTCTCCTTCCCAATTCATAAAACCTCCTTGTAGATTATACGCATTTTCAAATCCTATGGTTTTCATTATTGAACAGGCTTGTCCACTTCTATTACCAGACCTACAATACACATAGTAGTTTTTAGATTTGTCAAGTTTTTCCAATTCATTAATAAATTCTTGACCTTTATAAATGTCTATGTTGATCGAGTTAGGAATTATACCTTCTTCAACTTCCTCTTCTGTTCTTACATCTAGAATAACCGCGTTAGGGTCATTTTCCAATTGTTCTTCCCAGTCTTGTTGTGATAAATCTGCCATAATATTAAATTAAAGAGTAAAAATAATCGATTTTAATGAAAAAAGGACCTTACTATAGTTTTAACAAAAATTTAATCGCTAAAGAAGTTTCCAATTAAAAAATACTTATACATTTGTATATACAAATTTTGTATAAACATGAATGTAGAGGAAATCATAAAGACCAAAACAAGTATACCCTTACCAAAACGGACCATTATCCATTTGGCTTTGGTAACAAGCAAGGTTGATGAAATTATAGCCGCTGCACTAAAACCTTTTGAAATTTCTATTCAACAATATAATGTACTAAGTATTTTAAGAGGCCAAAAAGGCAACCCCGCCAATTTAAGTACCATTAACGAACGTATGGTTACTAAAATGAGCAATACCACAAGACTAGTAGACAAATTAATTCTAAAAGGATTTGTTGATAGGAGAACATGCTTAGAAAATAGAAGAAAGGTTGAAATCATGATTACAGAGGCAGGACTACAAATCCTAAATGAAATAGATGGTATACTTTTTGAAACCGAAAAACGTATTCTAGAAAATTTTACCGAAACCGATTTACGTGAATTTAATTTTTTACTTGATAAATTTTAATTGATATAAGATGAACAACGTTCTAGATAAACTAAACTGGCGCTATGCCACCAAAATGTTCGATACTTCCAAAAAAGTATCTAAAGAAGATTTAAACACACTGTTAGATGCAGCAAGACTTACCGCTTCTTCCTATGGTTTGCAACCATATCATTTTTATGTAATTGAAGATGAGGACACGCGATCAAAATTAAGGAAGGCCTCTTATGACCAAGCCCAAATAACAGATGCATCATACCTGTTGGTATTAGCAAATAAACCTACCTTTGATGAAAGTTTGGTAGACGATTATATTGACAATATTATTGAAACCCGTGGTGTATCCAGAGAAAATCTTGATGGCTATTCACAAATGATGAAAGGTGCTTTAATGGGCTTACCGGATGCTCAAAAAAATTCATGGACGGCAAACCAAACCTATATTGCATTAGGCAACCTAATGACCATAGCTGCCGAAATGGAAATTGATACTTGCCCTATGGAAGGCTTTGATAATGCTCAATACAATGAAATTTTAGGACTTAACGATAAAAACTTAAATGCAGCCGTAGTATTGGCCATTGGGTACAGGTCAGAAGAAGATCAGACCCAACATTATCCTAAAGTTAGATATTCAAAAGAAGAAATCATTACACATATATAATTAAACACAAACATTAAAAATCAAAGAAATGAAAAAATCATTATTAAGTTTAGCATTGGTAACCGTATTCGGTTTAGCCGCAACTGCATCTACCCCAAAGGAGGATGAAAAAAAACAAATTAACGTAAGTGAAAGTACAGTAACTTGGAAAGGATACAAAGTTACTGGAGAACACAACGGTACTATTAAATTAAAGTCCGGTCACCTAGAAATGAACGGTAAGAAATTAACCGGAGGTGAGTTCGTAGTAGATATGACCACGATCTCATGTAGTGATCTTGAACCTGGCCAAGGAAAAGAAAAATTGGAAGGGCACTTAAAGTCCGGCGACTTTTTTGGCGTAGAAGCACACCCAACTTCCAAATTGGTATTTACTTCTGTAAAGCCTATGAACGACAACTCGTATACAGTAACGGGAGATTTAACTATTAAAGGTATTACGAGCCCAGTTACATTGGTTGTTTCTATGTATGAAAACAAGGCAACTGCCACTGTAAAAGTAGACAGAACAAAATTTGATATTAAATATGGTTCTGGAAGCTTTTTTGACAACTTAGGTGATAAAGCTATTTATGACGATTTTGACTTAGTGGTAGACCTAGCTCTATAACCACAACGTTACATTCACCAAAACAGTGGATTTACAACATTTTAAAATCCCTTTGAGATATATTCAAAGGGATTTTTATTTTTGACAAGGTAAAGTTTGATAGTTTAAATTTCCTTTTTATATTTGATGCTTAATGAAAAATTTAAACATAAATACTTGGTGGTGGAGCAACTTACGAAAAACATCGTGAGCACAGCATCATTGTAGTAAAACTATATAAAGGCTTGTCATCACGACAAGCCTTCTTTATTTTATAAAATTGCCTTATGACCTATCCATTTAAAACGTACCACAAAAAAATCCTGGCAGATACGGTTACTCCTGTTAGTGTTTATTTAAAGATCAGGGACCGTTTTCCCAATAGTATTTTGTTAGAAAGTAGCGACTATCATGCCAATGACAATAGCTTTTCTTATATCTGCTGCAACCCTATTGCTTCTATAAAAATTGAAAACGAAAGTATTGTAAAACAATTTCCTGATGGCCAATCAGAAACTATAGATATTACACCAGAAACAGATGTTGTAAATACTATAGATGAATTTAGTAAAGCCTTTAAAGCAGACGAAAACGACTATAAATTCATAAACAACGGATTGTTTGGTTATATGTCCTATGATGCCGTTCGTTATTTTGAAGATTTGGATATTTCCAAAAAACCGGATTCGGTGCAAATTCCAGATGTTTATTATGCGGTCTATCAAAATATCATTGCCATCAACCATTTTAAAAATGAAGCATACCTTTTTGCGCATTGCTATAATACCGAAAATAATATTCCTGAACTGGAGCAACTTTTACATAGTAGAAATTTTGCCACCTACAACTTTAAAATTGAAGGTGAAAGAGAATCTAATTTAGAAGATGACGATTATAGAAAGCATGTTGAACTAGCTAAAAAACACTGTCAACGTGGTGATGTATTTCAATTGGTATTAAGCCGTCGTTTTTCCCAAGGTTTTAAAGGTGATGAGTTTAATGTATATAGAGCTTTACGTTCTGTAAATCCGTCTCCATATCTATTCTATTTTGATTACGGGGATTTTAAGATTTTTGGAAGCTCACCAGAAGCACAACTTATTGTAAGCGATGGTAAAGCTGAGATACACCCTATTGCAGGTACATTTAAAAGAACTGGTAACGATGAGCAAGATGCTCAACTTGCCAAGGAATTGAAAACGGACAATAAAGAAAACAGTGAGCACGTGATGTTAGTAGATCTTGCCCGTAACGACCTTAGTAGAAACGGCAACATTGTTCAAGTAGAAAATTATAGGGAAGTGCAATTTTTCTCCCATGTTATACACTTAGTTTCTAAGGTTACAGGAATGAAGAAAAGTGATATTCCTACCATGAAAGTGGTAGCTGACACTTTTCCTGCCGGTACATTAAGTGGCGCTCCAAAACACATGGCCATGCAACTTATCGAGAAATATGAAAAAACCAGTCGTGGGTATTATGGTGGAGCTATAGGTTTCATGGATTTTTCAGGAAATTTTAATCACGCCATTATGATCAGAACATTTTTAAGTAAAAATCATAAACTACATTATCAAGCTGGTGCCGGATTGGTCGCTGCATCAAACCCAGAAAGTGAACTACAAGAAACATACAATAAACTAGGCGCCTTAACCAAGGCATTAGAAATAGCTGAAGACATATAAAAGCCTCCCCAACCCCTCCAAAGGAGGGGCTATAAAATGATATTATGAGTAAAAATATAAAAATTGAAGAGCAACAAAATTCCTCCCCATTGGGGAGGTTAGGTGGGGCTACCGTTTTAGTCATAGACAATTACGATAGTTTCACTTATAATCTTGTGCATTATTTAGAGGAATTGGGTTGCGAGGTTATTGTTAAACGTAATGACCAACTTACCTTAGAAGAGGTTGAAGCATTTGATAAAATTGTACTTTCTCCTGGTCCGGGTATACCAGACGAAGCCGGTCTACTTAAACCAATAATTGAGAAATATGCACCTACCAAAAGTATTTTTGGGGTATGCCTAGGGCAACAAGCAATAGCAGAGGTCTTTGGTGGTACGTTGATTAATTTAAAAGAGGTATATCATGGTATTGCCACTAAGGTCAATATTACCAAAGATGCGGTTATATTTAAAGATATACCTAAAGAAATTGAAGTGGGCAGGTATCATTCTTGGGTTGTAAATCCTGATTTACCGGAAGTTTTAGAAACAACTTCGGTTGATGAAAACGGACAAATAATGTCTTTACGCCATAAGGAATATGATGTACATGCCGTGCAGTTTCACCCGGAATCGGTGCTTACTCCGCAAGGAAAAAAAATGTTAGAAAATTGGTTACGCTTCTAACTCTAATAGGGTGAACTATATTGAACAATGAAAATTAACACACATAAAAATAAATAAGGAGACCTTTATTCCTCCCCTTTGGGGAGGTTAGGTGGGGCCTATGAAAGAAACATTAAACAAGCTTATAAATCACGAGATACTTTCTAAAGAAGATGCCAAACGCATTTTGGTGAATATCGCAAAGGGTGATTATAACACAAGTCAGATCGCGGCTTTCTTGACCGTCTATATGATGCGAAGCATTACCATTGAAGAATTAGAGGGTTTTAGAGATGCTTTGTTAGATTTATGCCTAGCGGTAGATTTATCTGCTTACAATCCTATTGACCTTTGTGGTACAGGCGGCGATGGTAAGGACACTTTTAATATTTCTACACTGGCTTCTTTTGTTACCGCTGGTGCAGGTGTAAAAGTTACTAAGCATGGTAATTATGGGGTATCTTCAAAATGTGGTAGTAGTAATGTGATGGAATTTTTAGGGATAAAATTCAGCAACGACGCCGGCTTTCTTGAAAAATGTATTGATGAGGCAGGAATTTGTGTATTGCACGCCCCCCTATTTCATCCAGCTATGAAAAATGTGGCTCCTATTCGTAAAGATCTAGCAGTGAAAACATTCTTTAATATGTTGGGCCCAATGGTAAACCCTGCATTTCCAAAGAACCAAATGGTGGGTGTTTTTAACCTTGAGCTAGCTCGTATGTATGGCTATCTTTATCAGAAAACCGATAAGAATTTTACAGTACTCCATGCTTTAGACGGTTATGACGAAATATCATTGACAGGTAGCACCAAGACCATTTCAAATACTACCGAGGCGATGCTAAACCCATCTGATTTTGGTGTGGCAGAAATTAAACAATCGGATATTGTTGGTGGTGATGGTATAGCATCTTCCGCTCAAATTTTCATGAACGTTTTACAAGGCAAAGGTACCGAAGCACAAAATAATGTGGTATGTGCCAATGCCGGTATCGCCATTGCAACGGTAAACAACCTAACCCCTATTCAAGGTTTTGAAAAAGCAAGGGAATCGCTGTTAAGCGGTAACGGATTGGCAGCGTTGAAAAAAATACAGGAATTGAGTAAAAATTAAAAGGGGAGCACCCTAGCCCCAAAGGGGGAATATTAAAGAAACTAAAAAGAACAAAAATGAGTTCTGAAAAAACAAATAAAACCATACCAAGTACCTCCCCTCTGGGGAGGTCAGGTGGGGCTAATATACTTTCAAAAATAGTAGCCGATAAACGCAAGGAGGTCGAGTTGAAAAAGTCGATTATCCCGGTTTCTCAATATGAAGCTTCTGCCCTTTTCGAAAGAAAAACAAATTCTTTAGCACAAGCGCTTAGAAATAGTGACACGGGAATAATCTCTGAATTTAAACGCAGATCTCCGTCAAAAAATACCATTAACCAAAATGCCAATGTTGGGCAAGTTGCTAAAGGTTACGAGAATGCCGGAGTTTGCGGAATGAGTGTACTTACTGATATTAAATATTTTGGAGGCTCTATTGAAGATTTGGTTTTAGCACGTGCATCGGTTAACCTTCCGTTATTACGAAAAGAATTTATCATAAGCGAATACCAAATTTTAGAAGCCAAAGCTTATGGTGCCGATGTTATACTTTTAATAGCTGCTGTGCTGACTAGGGAAGAAATTAAAAAGTTCTCCGAACTGGCAAAAAGCTTGGGTCTAGATGTACTCTTAGAGGTTCATAACGAAGAAGAGCTTCACAAATCTATTATGCCCAGTATAGATATGTTAGGTGTTAACAATAGAAACCTGAAGACCTTTGAGGTTAGTTTAGAGACTAGCAAATCACTTTCTAACTTAATTCCCGATGATTTTGTAAAAGTGTCCGAAAGCGGAATTAGCTCTATTGAAGCTATTAAAGAGTTAAAGGAATATGGTTATCAAGGTTTTCTTATTGGTGAAAACTTTATGAAAACCGACAACCCAGGTGAAAGCGCCATAACGTTCATAAAAGATTTAAAAAAATAACATGAAACTCAAAATCTGCGGAATGAAACTAAATACATCTGATGTTGCTCAATTGCAACCAGATTATCTTGGTTTTATATTTTGGGAACCTTCATCAAGATATTTTAAAGGTGAAATTCCAGATTTACCACATCAAATAAGTAAAATTGGTGTTTTTGTGGATGCAGATATAGATGATGTTATTAAAATTGTCAATAAGCATAAATTACAAGGAGTTCAATTGCATGGTCATGAGAGTGTTGAATACTGTGTACAAGTTGCTTCCGAATTAAAAAAATGCAATCAGAAGGTCGATATTATTAAAGTTTTCTCCATAAAGGAAGCATTCAATTTTGATGTACTAACACCTTATGAAAATGTATGCGACTATTATCTTTTTGACACCAAAGGAAAGTTACCTGGTGGTAATGGTTACACATTTAATTGGTCTGTCTTAAAAGATTACCCTTCTACCAAACCTTTCTTTTTAAGCGGTGGAATTGGGCTGAACAATCTTGATAAGATTAATGAATTTTTAAAAAGCCCCGAGTCTAAGTATTGCTATGCCATTGATGTAAATAGCAGATTTGAAATAGAACCGGGTTTAAAAAATATTGAAGAATTAAGTGAGTTTAAAAAAGTATTAAGTTGATATTATTTCAATCATATAAAAGTTACTTAGAGCTAAAAAGATGCAAAAAGAAGATAATATAAATTCCCCCTTTGGGGGTGTAGGGGGCTTTAATGCTGACGAAAAAGGATACTACGGTGAATTTGGCGGTGCCTTTATTCCCGAAATGTTGTACCCAAACGTTGAAGAACTACGACAAAATTATTTAAAACTGATGTATGAAGATTCTTTTCAGAAAGAATTCAATCAGCTTTTAAAAGACTATGTTGGTAGACCTTCCCCCCTATATTTTGCCAAACGCCTTTCTGAAAAGCATGGGTGTAAAATATACTTAAAAAGAGAAGATCTAAACCACACAGGGGCACATAAAGTCAACAATACCATTGGTCAAATTCTTATGGCTCAAAAATTGGGCAAAACTAGAATTATTGCCGAAACTGGTGCTGGGCAACACGGTGTAGCTACTGCTACCGTTTGTGCTTTAATGGGCATGGAATGTATTGTGTATATGGGTGAAATTGACATTGCCCGTCAAGCACCTAACGTGGCTCGTATGAAAATGTTGGGTGCAGAAGTAAGACCTGCAAAATCTGGTAGTAGAACCCTAAAAGATGCCACAAACGAAGCTATTAGAGATTGGATCAACAATCCGGTAGACACTCATTATATTATTGGATCTGCCATTGGCCCGCATCCTTATCCAGATATGGTAACCCGTTTTCAATCTGTAATTTCAGAGGAAATAAAGTGGCAATTAAAGGAGAAAGAAGGTCGTGAAAACCCCGATTATGTAGTGGCTTGTATTGGTGGTGGCAGTAACGCAGCTGGTACGTACTACCATTTTTTACATGAACCTGATGTTGGCATAATTGCGGTAGAAGCTGCTGGCAAAGGTGTAGATTCTGGAGAAAGCGCAGCTACATCGGCACTTGGCAAAGTTGGGATAATTCATGGTTGTAAAACTATGCTAATGCAAACAACAGATGGTCAAATTACAGAACCCTATTCTATATCTGCCGGATTGGATTATCCTGGTGTTGGTCCAATGCATTCGCATCTTTACAAATCTGGTCGCGCAGAGTTTTATTCGGCAACAGATGATGAGGCAATGGCTGCTGGCCTTGAGTTATCTAAATTGGAAGGTATTATTCCTGCAATTGAAACAGGACATGCTTTTGCCATTTTTGAACATAAAAAATTTGAAAAAGATGATGTTGTCGTTATCAGCCTTTCTGGTCGTGGAGACAAAGATTTAAATACCTATATAGATTACTTTAAGCTAGCATAACTTTATTATGAGCAATAGAATTACTACAAAATTAGAAGAAGGTAAAAAACTGCTTTCCATATATTTTACCGCTGGGTATCCTGCACTCAACGATACCGTTAACATCATTGAAGATTTAGAAAAAAACGGTGTTGATATGATTGAAATTGGATTACCATTTAGTGATCCTTTAGCGGACGGACCAACAATTCAAGAAAGCTCTACTGCTGCATTGAAAAACGGAATGACCACCGAAATTCTTTTTAGCCAACTTAAAGATATTCGCAAAACGGTTTCTATACCATTGATCATCATGGGGTATTTTAATCCCGTGCTTCAATACGGTGTGGAGGCTTTTTGCAAAAAATGTCAGGAAATTGGTATCGACGGACTTATTCTACCCGATTTACCGCTAGATGTTTATCAAGATGAGTACGAAGAAACGTTTAAAAAATACGGACTTTTAAATGTATTTCTAATTACGCCACAGACTAGTGATGAGCGGATCCAACAAATCGATAACGCCTCAAATGGGTTTATTTATATGGTAAGTTCTGCGAGTGTTACCGGTTCTAAATCTGGATTTGGGCAAGAACAAGAGAATTACTTTGAGCGTATCGCTAACATGAAATTAAAGAATCCACAAATTGTTGGTTTCGGTATTAAAGACGAAGAGACTTTTCAGCAAGCTACCAAAACAGCTAAAGGAGCCATTATAGGCTCTGCCTTTATTAAGCACTTGACTGCAAACGGAGTACATTCCATTGCAAAGTTTGTAAAAGCTATCCGTTAATAAAATTAAATCCATAAAGAGATTTAACACTATATTTTTATTTAATACACAGAACAACAACTAGTTAGCTGTAAGATTTTATATACATCTATTTAAACAAAAGGTACATTACCAAGAAAATAGGACGTTAATCGAGAAATTAACCTCTCCTATTGCCTTACCTATATTTTTATGTGGTTAAACCAGACCACAATGAAAATAAAACTACCACTAGACCGTACCAAAAAAGTTGTATTAAGTATAGTTTCGTTATGTCTTTTAAGTGCCATACCTTACTTTTCAGGATCAGGTTTAGATAGCCCAGAACCTATGGGCGCTTTTTTAAATGGTGCATTCCCGGACAAGTCCAATGCAAGCGATCCCTATATCAGTGTTTTTCCTAATCTAACTTTTAACTCGCCATTGACCTTTACTCCGGTTCCCAATACCAATACCTTGGTTGTGGGTCAAAGGGACGGCAAAATTTATTGGTTTGAAAACAGGAACGATGTTGCAGGAAAAAATCTCCTAGCAGATTTTTCCAATGAGGTTGGTGTAGTTTGGGACGGTGGTTTTCTTGGATTATCCATACACCCAGAATTTGGCACGAACGGAAAAAATTATTTCTATCTTTTCTATACGACCAAAGATGGACAAGGGCGCGATTATCCAGATTCTTTCCTAAGTGGTTTTGGCTGTAGCCGGGAGGACTATTGGGGCGGATTTTTAATTTTAAAAAGAATAGAGGTTGACCCGGCTACGATGAGCGTTGTGGCGAATAGCGACCTTGAAATGATTAAAATGCGCATGTTCAGCTCTACCCATCGCGGTGGTGGTATGGCATTTGGTGACGATGGTTTTCTTTATATACCAACGGGTGACCAATCCGCATATAGCAAGCCGCAAAACAGTACTACCAATTTAGATGGTGGTGTTCTAAGAATTGATGTTGATCAAGACCCGAACAAAAGCCATGCACCAATTAGAAAAATGCCACAAGGAGGGCGTTTTCCCGATGAAATTTCTGGAGTTGGTTATGGTATTCCCAATGACAATCCTTTTTTAAGCCCAGACGGCAGTAGATTTGAAGAATATTATACCGTGGGTCATAGAAATCCGCATAGAATGACCAAAGATAAGCTTACGGGAACTTTTTATATAGGTGAGATTGGTGAAGGCAGACATGAGGAAATCAATATTATAAAACCTGGCAAGAACTATGGTTGGCCAGTATTTGAAGGTAACTACAACCGCGGCACTTCTTGTACCAATTTATTGGACGGTATGCCACACGAACGCCCATTGGTAGCATTTCCACGATCAGATGCCAATGCATTAATTGGTGGTTATGTATATAGAGGGGCGGCCATGCCGGATTATTATGGAAAATATATTTGTGCCGATTATGGTGTTGGTGAAGAAATATGGGCCGTAGATATTGATACTGGTGAGTACGAAACCATTACGCAATTTTCCCCTACGAATATTATATCCTTTGGCGAAGACCACAAAGGAGAGCTTTACTTGCTCAGCCAAGGTAATAATGTAAAACTCTACAAGCTTAGGCAACAAGGGGAATTGGAGGGCAGTGTTCCGCAATTATTATCGGAAACAGGTGCTTTTACCAATATGGAGACATTAGTACCAAACCAGGGCTTACTACCCTATGAACTGATAGAATCCTTTTGGTCAGACGGTGCAGAGAAAAAACGTTGGATGGCCATACCGAACAACGGTACTCATAATACTTCAACAGAACAAATTTCATTTTCCGAAAATGACGATTGGCAATTTCCAGTTGGTAGTGTTTTGGTAAAACATTTTGAATTGCCCATAGATGAAAACAACCCGTCATTGACCCGAAGGTTGGAAACAAGATTTTCGGTTAAGGCTAGTACGGGATCATTCTATTTTCTAACATATAAATGGAACGAACAACAAACTGATGCGGTTTTATTGGAAACTGGTTTGGACGAGAATATAAGCGTTACAAAAAGTGATGGCAGTACAGAAATACAAAAGTGGAGTTACCCCTCTACACAAGATTGTATATCATGTCACAATCCTGCTACCGGAGGTGCCTTAGGCACAAACACAAGATATCTGAACAGTGATTATACCTATGAAACAACAGGGCGTACCGCAAACCAATTGGTTACACTAAGCCACTTAGGTATTCTGGATGAAACTATCAACGATGCGGCAACACCAAATTTTCAGACCTATAAGGCAATGAACGACCCATTGGCCACGCTAGATGAAAAAGCAAGATCTTATATGGACTTAAATTGCGCCTATTGTCATAGGCCGGGCGGTACAGGAGATAGAGCCCAGTTTGACCTTAGACTGTTCAATAGTTTAGCCCAGACCGGATTGTTTGACGCTGGCACCAATTCTCCAATTGGTATTCCCGGAGAACGCATTTTTGTGCCCGGCAGTGCAGATGAGTCCATTTTGTACCATAGAACCAACTCATCTGACCCGAGTATTATGATGCCTCCGATCTCCAAAAACAGGGTAGATGCCAAGGCCGTTCAATTAATACGGGATTGGATCAATCAAATGGACCCAGAGCCTTGCGGAATTAGAAATGTGGTAGAAAACTTTAGCGATGCATCAACCAATGAGTGGACTACATCAGGAACGGCGTCTACAGGAACATTCGTAGTTGCTGATCCCACCGCTCAGACCACATCTGGCATTCTTACCCAACCCGAGGATGATCATAGTGAAACGGATAACAATGCATTCTTCACCGCGACCAACTCCGCCGTGGGTGTAAATGATGTGGACGGCGGGGTAACTATTGCTACTTCCCCAATGTATAACATAGTAGAGGAATCTGAACTTTCTATTTGGTATTTCTTTGGACAGCGGGATGCCGGCGACGACAATGGCGATTATTTCTTACTGGAATATTCTATTGATGCAGGAAATAACTATACCACATTGGCATCTTACGGTGATGAAACCGTAGTGGCAAATTGGACAAACGCAACGGCAATTATTCCTCCAAACTCCAACTTGGTTGTTCGTGTGTCCGCAGCGGATGGCCCTAATGACGGTGATATTGTAGAAGCGGGTATAGATGATTTTACCATTACCACCATATGTGTAGACCCCATAAGGGTCACAGCTGTTGAATTGACACCAGAAACACTAAATTTAGTTGAAGGTGACTCCCAACAGTTAAATGCCCTTATTATTCCTTCGGATGCCGATGACACTTCAGTAACTTGGTCTAGCAGCGATAATACTATTGCCATGGTAGACGCCAACGGTTTGGTAAATGCTATTGGTGAAGGGGTCGCAACCATACGTGTAATAACAAACGATGGACAATTTACGGATACTTCAATAATTACTGTTGAACGTGCTGAAATTCCAGTTACCGGTATTTCACTTTCACAGGAAACCCTAACACTAAATCAAGGGGAGACCAGCACCTTAATTGCAACGGTGGCGCCAGAGGAAGCTGACGAAAAAACTGTAACATGGGCAACGGAAAATGACCAAGTAGCCATTGTGGACAACAATGGAAAGCTAACTGCCATAGGACCCGGAGAAACTGTTATTACGGCTACCACACTTGACGGAGGCTACACGGCATCTACATTCATTACCGTAAATGCTGCCCCAAATGTTGAAGTGTTGGTTGCTCCTAACCCCGCAGATTATGTCATATATATATATTTTGGATATATTGAGCCATTGAACATTACTACGTTATATATCTATGACCAGAGCAATACTCTTGTAAAAACGTTTAGTGATCCGGCTTCAATTTTAGATGGGGAGAATTACAGATTACCTATTGCGGATTTACCAGTGGGCAATTATACCGTAGAGGGCATAAGTTCTATTGGTAATTATCAAAAAGAATTTAGCATTGAAAGGGAAAGTATTGCTGTTACGGGAATTAGCCTAAACTTATCTAACGCCAATGTTCAGGTTGGCAATCAATTATCGTTAATACCGAGTATTACCCCAAACAATGCAACCGATCAAACTGTATTATGGAGCTCAAGCAATACCAATATTGTTACTGTGGACGCTTCTGGAAAAATCACAGGGGAATCTGAAGGTAATGCCATTGTAACGGCCACAACGGTAGATGGTAACTTTACAGCTACCAGTACCATAAATGTTAGCACTGACCCGGTCAATAATGTAGAAATATTAATGGCACCAACCCCAGCGGACTATGTCGTTTATGTATTTTTTGATGCATTGGAACCTTTGGAAATAACTGCGCTTAACATTTATGATAGTAACAACAACTTGGTGAAATCATTTAACGACCCTGGGGCCGTATTAGTTGATGGTGATAATTATAGGCTTCTTATAAATAACCTGCCAGTAGGCGTATACACCGTAGAAGGTGTCAGTACTACCGGGTCATACTCCAAACAGCTTACCATAGCACGCGATATTGTTCCGGTCACGGGGCTGAGCTTAGGGCTACCTACGGCTTCTATGATCGTAGGGGAACAATTGACCATACCGGCAACCATAGAACCATCAGATGCAACGGATCAAACTATCCTTTGGAGTTCTAACGATGAAGATATTGCTACGGTAGATGAATTTGGAACGGTAACGGCTTTATCTCAAGGTGAAGTCATTATAACCGCCATAACTTCTGACGGAAATTATGAGGCCACATCTACAATTACCGTAACGCCCATAATAATGCTGATTGCCCCCAACCCGGCCACTTTTGTAATCTATGTATATTTCTATTCTCCCAACCCAATGGAAATTTCGGCCATACATATTTATGATGCAATGGGTAGATTGGTCAAAAGCTTTAACGATCCTGCCGCAACTTTGGTAGAAGGAAACAATTATAGATTGCTGGTAGAGGAATTACCATCAGGTTATTATTTTGTTGAAGGAATTACAACCTTAGGTAATTATCAAAAACAAATTGTAATTGAATAATTTTTATGAAATGAATTAAAAAGGCTACCCAAAAATGGGTAGCCTTTTTTTATTGTACAATTCTTAGAAGGATACTGCATTACCCGTACTCATTTACCCTGCTTTTTACTACATTTAGAGAATATATGATGAACATTGATATGAAAAAATTTCTATTTCTTTTAATTACCCTATGGGCCTTTCAAAATCACGCCCAAGACTCTACTCTAATAAAATCTAAAGTAGCCAATGCCATAGCAGAACTAAGGGATTTTGTGTTATTGCCAAATGACGCCAATAATCCAGAAGATATTGACACCAACCTGTACTGGTTAAGAAAAAAATTTACGGAAAGAGGCTTCAATTCTTCCATTTTGGAAACAGAAGGACTTCCCCTGTTTTTTGCAGCTATGCCCATAGATGACAACAAACCAACAATATTGTTCTATATGCACTTTGACGGTCAATCTGTGGATCCCGTTAAATGGGATCAACAAGACCCTTACAAAGTGGAGTTAAAATCTAAGGATGGTGATGGGTGGAAAACCGAATCTTTTGATGATTTGAATGATGACATCAATTATGAATGGAGGTTATTTGGACGATCAACATCTGATGACAAAGGGCCTATCATCATGTTTTTAAACGCCATAGACATATTACAAAAAGAACAGAAAGAATTACCTTTTAATATAAAGATAATTTTAGATAGTGAAGAAGAAAAAAGTAGTGCCCCCCTACCCAAAGCGGTACGGGTCTACAAAGATTTATTAAAAGCGGATTTTTTAATTATCAACGACGGACCTGTTCATGCCTCTGGCCAACCCACCATTGTTTATGGCTGCAGAGGAATTACCACATTGTCCATAACTACGTATGGCCCTATAAAACCCCAACACAGCGGGCACTATGGTAACTACGCCCCTAACCCGGGAATGCAATTGGCCCATTTACTATCATCACTTAAGGATGAAGATGGTAGAGTGCTTGTAAAAGGGTTTTATGATGGTATAGATTTAGATGAAGCTACCCTACAAGTCTTGAAAAGTGTCCCGGACAATGCAAATGACATCAATTCAAATTTAGCAATTTCGAGCCCTGATAAGGTAGGTTCGTTTTATCAAGAATCTTTACAATATCCTTCTTTAAATGTTAGGGGACTAGGTTCTGGTTGGATCGGTAAAAACGCAAGGACGATCGTACCAGCAGAGGCTACCGCAGAGTTAGATTTGAGATTGGTTCCTGAATCTGATGGAAATAGATTAAAAACCTTGGTAAAAGAACATATTAAAAATCTTGGTTACCATATTTTAAGTACCGTACCTACAAAGGAAGAACGTATGAAATACGACAAAATAGTCACCATAATCGAAGGAAATGTAACCGATGCTTTTAGAACGGACTTAACAAACCCTTTTGGTAATATCTTAGTTAAAACAATGGAATCCAAATTTGGAGCAAGGCCTGTGCAAATACGCATTATGGGCGGTACCGTACCAATTTCCCCATTTATCAATGAATTGAAAATACCTGCTTTTATTGTACCCATGGTCAATCCTGACAATAACCAACACAGCCCTAATGAAAACTTGAAAATTGGACAGATTGCTTATGGAATTCAATTATTCCATGCCATTCTTAGCAGTACCGATATTTCTAAATAAGGTGTTTTAACATTCACTAACAAAGGTTTACAAATGCCTTAACGGAGATTTTACCTGTTTTTAGTTAGTTTAAAGGTGAACTTAAAAACGAAGAAAATGGGAGTAATAAAAGATAAGAAAAAATTTAAAAGAAAAGTTGAACAAAGTAATCCTACCAACCCTACCGGGAATACCGATGTAGATACCAACAAATTTGATATTGATAAGAGTACAATTAAAGATCAACAGAATAAAATGTAGTTAAAACCAACTCATTAAAAAAGCCCGATGTAAACATCGGGCTTTTTTGTTTTATAAACTGAATCCTTATGCAGAATTTCTACTGGCATTAATATTACCGTACAATGAACGGGTAACAATTTTCTCGTACAATTCTTTAAACTCCGTTCCTTCACCAATGCGCTGAAGCGCATATTGTTGAATAACCAATAATGGCAGTACAATATTTTCCCTAATATTGATAGATTCCCTGGAAATTGCCTCTTTTTCCATTAAAATTTCCATACCGGACAATTTCAACAGCATAGTTTTAGAAAGCTCATATTCCGCATGTAGAATATCCCAAAAGGCACCAAATTCATCATTTTCCTTCATATAACTTGTAAGTTCAAAATAACATTTGGACAAACTCATCATACTATTCATCATCAAGGCCTGAAAAAACGGTACTTGATCATACAACTTTTTAGCTTCGTTAAATCTACCGTCATCCTCTAATTTTTTAAGGGCGGTACCTATTCCATAATACCCAGGAACATTTTGTTTTAACTGGCTCCAAGAACCCACAAACGAAATGGCACGTAAATCACTCAGTTCCAATTTGGCCTTATTTCCACGCTTACCAGGTCTACTACCTATATTTGCTTTGGTATAATATTTAAGCGTACTCATATTTTCCAAGTACGGCATAAATTTATCATGATGTTTTAACGCATCGTATTTCTTAAAGCTTAATTCTGAAAGTTCTTCGATCAAAGCTCTATCGGCATCGGAAATTGTTATCTCCTTTCCTAAAATGGTGTTGGACAAACCTGCGGTCAATAACTGCTCACTATTATAGATAAACTGCTCTTTTGTTCCGTAGGTACTGGTTATGGTCTGTCCTTGTATGGTCAATTGAATTTCGTTATTGGCCACTTTATTGGTTTGGGCCGCATAGAAACGATGGGTTTTACCGCCACCCCTTGCCGGTGGGCCTCCCCTTCCATCAAAGAATATTGCCGCAATATCATTTTCCTCACATACGGCAGAAAGTGTTTCCTTCGTTTTTAAAATAGACCAGTTAGCCTTTAGGTATCCACCATCTTTGGTACCATCAGAAAAGCCCAACATAATTGTTTGCTTCTTATTTCTATTTTCCAAGTGGGTCTTATACTCCGGTAAATTAAATAAGAACTGCATGGTTGCCTGGGCGTTATCCATACCGTTCATGGTTTCAAAAAGCGGCACAATATCAAAGGTTATTTCCTTATTTGCCCACCCACACCATCTAAACAAAGCGTATACGAACAAAATGGAGAAAACATCCTCAGAATTACTAATGATATAACGATTACACCCTTCTTCTCCATTTTTCTCTTGTATGGTCTGTAACTGCCATATATTCTTAATGGTATCCTTTACAATTTCCTCGTCATAATCATTGGCCGTCAACTGTAGCTCCTCATGCAATAAAATATCTATAAGTTGATCATCAGATAATTCACCAAGCTCTTTTTGAATAAAACCATGTTTTTTCAAGACCTCTGTCATTACCTTGGTATGCATACTATGGTCTTGACGAATATCTATGGTTGCAAAATGAACTTTAAAAATTTTCACTTTATCTATAAAGCGATCCAAATCGCCCAAATAAAGACTTTGATATTTATCAATTAGAATTGTACGTATTTCTTCTAGGGGAAGTATTAAATCATCATAGCCTATATCCTTTGTACTATCGAACATGGCGATGTATAAATTGGACCTTAGTTTATGCAATGGTTCCTGAACCGCTTTAAACGTAAGCTTGTGCAACAATCCTTTTAGGTCGTTGTAATAACATTTCATTAAGGTCAATCTTAATTCATTCATTACATCCTTGGTAATATCTGCCGTAACAAACGGGTTACCGTCCCTATCTCCCCCTGGCCAAAATCCTAGCTTTACAATATCATGGTTCTCAAATTTTTTGGAGCCAACGCTACCTTTAATATACGCGTACATATCGCCAATGGCATCATAATATACGTGTCTAAGAGTATAGATAATATTCTTGGCCTCATCTAAAGGGGTAGGCTTTTTGGCATTTATTAGAGAAGTTAGTCCCAATTGCTGTAACCCTACATCTATTTCATCTATTTTATCCTCAAGGATAAGCGTTCTTAAATTGGTAATGATATCCAATACTGCCGGGGTGTAGAATTGAGTAGGATGGGCCGTTAGAACAATTCTTGCACTGAAAGAACTTAATTTGTCCCAAATAGAATCCCAGTCATTGTTCTTCTCTACCAGTTGAAAATAATCCTTTAACGATAAAGAGCTTGAATGCTTATGCAATTTTGGAAATGCCGCATCTTCTACACTATCATAAAGCACTACTTGGCGCTCTACGTATTGTATAATGCGAAACATAAAATCTATTTGTTCCTTTTCTGACTTTGTATCAACAAAATTCTCGAAAAAATTCTCTAGAATTTCCTTGGGATTTAATCCATTGCTCAATCCTTTCTCCGACTGGTTCAGTAGTAAAGGAATTAACATACCTACATTCTCAATATTCTCATAAGGAAGATTAAGAAATAGACTATTGTAAACATTAAACTTATTCTGGACAGATTTCTTAAATTCTGCCAACCTTTCTTTTTGCTGCATATTTCAAAAACTTTATGCCACTTATTTTTGGCAAACATGATAAATTTCGTGTATAAATATCGCTAATCCTAAATAATCTAAGGCATGATTTTAGCGAAATATCAGAATACTGACAGGATACCACAAAATAGTAGGTATTCACAACAAATATTCCAAAAAACAATATGGTACATATACCTTTATCCTGTAATTAAGTATACAAATTTTCATTTTCATATAGTGTTCTCGTAAAAGAGTCCTGTCTACAAAGCAGGACTCTTTTTAGTTTACCCTACTTTTTAAAAATGTTTTTCATACTGAAGTACACGAAAATCCAAGGTAGTAAAAGCAGGGTTTCTGGATTTTAATTGCTTATAGCTTTCCAAGCTCCCAACCGCCCTATTTGCCGCGCCAGATGGCGCTGTTAATGATACTGTCGTAATTTCTACTTCAGTTTTTGGATGTACAAAGCTATGTACCCTAGGCACCTCATCCACAAGCTTTTCCAAAACAACATTATGTTCCTTAAGGTGTTTACGGAAAAAATATTCCGGGCCATTTTTACTATTGCCACCTGTAAATAATAAGGTGGTTATTTTTGGATAATTCTCAAGATAACCTAAGACATTTCTTAGGGTTATATGCTTCATTCCAAGATCAGAGGCATCTATCTTGGTTCTCTTTGCTGCTGCGACAATATCACAAACACCAATCTTACGTTGCTTAAGAAACCGTTTTCTTTGGTCTATTGCTTCTTGAGAAGTTTCAAACTTTAGATTTAATTCAAAAATACGATTCAATATTGGCCATAATTGACCGTCCTTACTTCCATAGCAAAAATCTACATCACCCTCTTTTAATTCCCCCGTTGTAAATCTGGGCGGCGGCAAGGTGCCTACTATTAATTTTACCGTATCATTATGTATAAATGGTTTGTAAGGATGGGTATGTAAAAACATAAAACGGGTTAAGGGTTTAATTACATGAGTCCATAAAAACGACCGTTCATTTCTAAATTACTAACTTTAAATGAATGTAAAGAATTAAATTATGGGCAAAGGAGATAAAAAATCAAAAAAAGGAAAAATATCAAATAATTCCTATGGTTCAAGAAGGCCTAGAAAAATAAAAAAAAGGCCCACTGTTGAGGAAAAGATAAAAATCAATAAAAAGAAATAGAATTATTCGTCTATTCTAAAGGTCAACACTACATTATCCGCTTCATCAATATTAATCTGATAGGTGTAAAAGCCTACAGGCAAGGTGTCTGAAGGAACTTCATCCGGAAAATAATTATAGCTGGTAGAATCGGTAAGAATGGTCAAGGCACTAGTTTTGTACGCTTTGTCATATCCTAGATATTCTGAAAATTCATCAGGTGCAATGTTTTCATATACCGTATCTCTTTGTGCTACGCGAACCTCATTGAATAAAAATTGGGTACTGTTCTGGATTCTAATATTCACCATATCAATATTGTCATCCCTATCCGTACAGGAAAACAATACTATTACACTAAGAACAGCTAATAAATATACCCTTTTCATAAATGTTATTTTTCTATAGTAAATAACGTAGAAGCGTATATAATATTTTATCTAATAAATACCGGCTGATTCTCCTTTAATGTATGTTCTTGGCTAAATTGGTAATCATCTAAGTTATACCCTTTAATATCTTCCAAGGTATTAGCATCATTATCTATGATATAACGTACCATTGATCCCCGTGCCTTTTTTGCAAAAAAACTGATAATTTTTAACTTATCATTCTTCCAATCCTTGAAAATAGGGGTAATAATAGTCGCCTTTATATTTTTAGGCTGTAATACATTATAATATTCATTACTGGCTAAATTGACCAATAGTTCCCCTTGCGCCATCTCATCATTTAAAAAATTGGTGAGCCTATTTCCCCAATATTCATATATATTTTTTTTCCTTCCGATTTTTAATGATGTTCCCATTTCCAATCTATAAGGCTGCATTAAATCCAACGGTTTTAGAATTCCGTACTGGCCAGATAAAATTCTTAGTTTTTCCTGAAGGGCCATCATCTTTTCCTCTGTCAAGGAATAGGCATCCAAGCCTTGATACACATCTCCACTAAAGGCATAAATTGCCTGTCTTGCATTATCTGGGGTAAACGGGGTTGTAAAATCCTGATTTCGCTGCCAGTTCAATTGGGCCAATTTATCCGAAATGGACATAAGATCGGACAAAGCCTTTGGTTTTTTCTTGGACAAAACTTTATTGAGCTTCTCTGCATCATCAATAAAACTAGGTTCAGTATATACCTTTACAGGAAGTGCACTTTCATAATCCAATGACTTGGCAGGCGAAATAACAATTTTCATAATGCAATTTTTATTTGCCGACAAAAATAAAGAGTAAATAAGGGAAGACCAATAAAATGATATAAAAGACTTTTAATGATACTATTAGAAAATCTTATTCTATACTATTTTTAGTGTATTGACGCCATTTTTCTATGGCACTGGCCATATCCTCTGGTATTTCAGAATCAAAACTCATATGCTCACCGGTGACAGGATGGGTAAATCCAAGCGTTTTAGCATGTAAGGCCTGTCTTGGCAATAATTTAAAGGTATTCTCCACAAATTGCCTATATTTTGTAAAGGTAGTCCCTTTCAAAATTCGCTCCCCACCATAGCGTTCATCATTGAACAAGGTATGCCCTATAAATTTCATATGAACACGTATTTGATGCGTTCTACCGGTCTCTAATTTACAGGACACCAACGTTACATAACCCAAGCGTTCAAGTACCTTAAAATGGGTAACTGCCTCCTTTCCTTCTTCACCTTCCGGAAAAACGTGCATTTGAAGCCTATTTTTAGGATTTCTACCCACATTGCCAATAATGGTACCTTCATCTTCTTCCACATTTCCCCAAACCAATGCAATGTATTCCCGCTCAGAAGTTTTATCGAAAAATTGCTTTGCCAAATGGGTCATTGCGGCTTCGGTTTTGGCAACGACCAATAATCCGGAAGTATCCTTATCAATCCTATGCACCAACCCTGGGCGCTCATTACTATTTACGGGTAAGTTATCCGTATGGTGAATAAGAGCATTTATCAAGGTACCCGAATAATTTCCGTGACCGGGATGTACTACCATTCCTGCAGGCTTATTGACTACCAAAAGGACTTGATCCTCATAGACAATATCCAATGGAATATCCTCCGGAATCAATAAAAATTCATGGGGAGGATGCTCAAACATAACTTTTACCTCATCACCCGCCTTTACTTTATAATTTGATTTTACGATCTGATCGTTTACCCAAACGTGGCCATCTTTTGCAGCTTGCTGAATTTTGTTCCTAGTAGCGTTTTCTATAAAATTCATTAAGAACTTATCTACACGTAATGGTACTTGACCTTTAGACGCTACAACACGATGGTGTTCAAAAAGTTCCCCGTCCTCGTTTTCGGGTTGTTCTATATTGCTCATTCCTGTTCTGAATCTGCCTTTATTATAGCCCGCTCCGGTATTGTACCGTTACCACAGATTAATTCTATTTTAGAAGTTTTTGGAAGCTTGTCCCCTGGTTTTATGTATTTTCCCTTGTGTTTTAATTGATATACCATATCCTTTCCCAACTCATCTACATAGGTAACACGCTCCACATCCAGGCCTACCGCCTTTAACATAGAAGAGGCATTTCTTTTGGTAACCTGTATTATTTTTGGCACCGTTACTTTCTTATATCCAGAAGGGTTTACCGTGAAATAAATTTTTCTATTGGTCTTTACTTTGGCACCTGCAGACGGTGTTTGTTCAATGATAGAAAATCTTGGATAATCCGGATTGTAATTTGCAGAATCCAAAACCTCATACCTAAGACCTGCATCCTCAATGGATTTTCTCATTTCCATTACCGATAGTTTAGAAAAATCTGGCACCTCCACAAATTCGCCATGATTTGTTGTACTATTTAGCCAATTCAAGACCAAAAAAATAATGATTATGGAAAATAAAAGGGCCAGACCTAATTGAATTAAAAAGGTCTTACTCCTTAAAAAATTTAAAAAATTTCTCATACAAGTTGTTTCACCCAACAAATATAGTAAATGCCCCTTTACCATTAAGCGGGTTCTATTGGGAACTTCTCATGAAATTGACCAACACTCCGTATAAATTAATGGTGCACTACTCTTTTTTATTTTACCTCAATACTTCATCTTTGTCATAACATTCTCTTTATCTACAACTCATGAAAAAAAATATAGCGATAATAATGGGCGGCTATTCTAGCGAATATAAGATATCGTTAAAAAGCGGCCATGTAGTCTATACGTACTTGGACAAAGAAAAATTTAACCTGTATCCTATACATATCTTTAAGGATAAATGGGTTTATGTGGATGATGCCGGCACAGAAACCCCCATAGACCGTAACAATTTCTCCATACAATTAGACGGCACTTCTATTACCTTTGATTGTGTATTCAATGCCATACATGGTACACCCGGAGAAGACGGCCTCATGCAAGCTTATTTTAATTTGTTGAACATACCACATACCTCATGTGGGTTCTACCAAGCAGCACTAACCTTCAACAAAAGGGATTTATTGAGTGTTTTAAAAGCCTATGGCATAAAATCTGCACCAGCCTATTATTTAAATTTAGGTGATGACATTAACGAAACCGAAATCATTGAGAAAGTAAAATTACCTTGTTTCGTAAAAGCGAATAAGTCAGGTAGTAGTTATGGTATTACCAAGGTCTATAAAAAAGAAGAACTAAAGAATGCTATAGAAACGGCCTATAAAGAGGATGACGAAATTATTATAGAAGGATTTTTAGAAGGTACGGAAGTTTCTGTAGGAGTATTAAAAATTAATGGAGAAACTACTGTATTGCCCATTACGGAAATTGTAAGTGAAAATGACTTTTTTGATTATGAGGCCAAGTATGAGGGTAAATCCCAAGAAATTACCCCGGCAAGAATCAATGATGAACAACTGGCCAATGTAACCGCAGTATCAAAAAAAATATATAATATCCTTAAAATGACAGGTTTTTCCAGAAGCGAATTTATCTTTATTGGCAATGAACCGTACCTGCTTGAAGTGAATACCACTCCTGGTTTAACAACAGAAAGCATTTTGCCCCAGCAAGCCCAAAAAGCCGGTATATCCTTAACTCAATTATTTGAAAATGCCATTACAGAAGCATTATCTTAATTTACCTATATTTAGGACGTAAATTACACTTATGAGACGCGCAATATTCCCCGGTTCTTTTGACCCCCTAACCTTAGGGCACCATGATATTATTATGCGAGGTATTACCCTTTTTGATGAAATCATTATTGCCATTGGTAAAAATGCCGATAAAAAATACATGTTCACATTAGAACAGCGCATGAAATTCATCACAGAAACTTTTAAGGATGAGCCCAAAATTTCCGTTAAATCATATCAAGGTCTTACGGTGGATTTTTGTAAGAAAGTGAACGCCAATTTTATTTTAAGAGGATTAAGAAATCCCGGGGATTTTGAATTTGAGAAAGCTATTGCACATACAAACAGAAAACTATCTGAGATAGAAACCGTGTTTTTATTGACCTCATCAGGAAAATCTTATATCAGTTCCTCTATTGTTAGAGATGTAATTAGAAACAATGGTGACTACACCGGACTAGTACCTTCTTTTGTAAGAAAAGAGTAAAAAATAGGTTTTACACCACACAAATACAGTTTTCAACAACGTATATTGATAAAATGACAACAATTTACCTGTAAAAGTTAGAATATTCCATTATTTTAGTAGGAAAATTCTTTCTGACTATGCTAAAATCAAACAAGAGTGTCATTTCGTCATTAGATTGGATTGCGCAAATACCTTCCTCCATAGCAATCATAGATACAGATTTAAAATTACAAAGCGCTTCTCCAAAGTGGCTTTCTATTTTTAATTTTGATTTGGAGCAAATAAAAGGTCAAGAAATATTTCATCTTTTTCCCGAACTTGGTTCAGAACTTCAAACACGGTTAAGGTATAGTTTGGACGGTCTTAGGGATATAAAGTTTAAATTTGCTCCTACCCCGGAAATTGAAGCTACTGACAATTCTATTTGGCATTTAAACCCTTGGAAAGATGGTTACGGAAATATTATAGGTGTCATCATAAAAGTTGAAACCATTTCAAAGGCAGAAGAGTTGCAATGGGAACTAAGCAAAACCAAACATCTATTAAATGAAAAAAACTCCATTGCACAAATAGGAAGTTGGGAGTTTGATATTGAGAAAAACCTATTGCAATGGACACCGGCCGTCTACAAAATTTATGGAGTTTCCACTGACTTTAAGCCAACTATAGAAAAAGCCATTGATTTTTATTCACCCAAAAAATCTAGAAACACCATTAAAAATTCTTTGGAGGAAGCAAAAAAAGCCGGTGTACCATGGAATGAAAAACTGCAATTAAGACAACAAGACGGAACGGTTATTTGGGTTAATACTATTGGTCGACCAAAATTTAAAGACGGTAAATGCACCAGAATCATTGGTACCATACAAAACATTACCGATACCTTTACCGCCCCATCAGATACCATTAGCTTATATGGCAAACAATATCCATTATTTGAGAAGGTAGATTTTGGGTTAGCAATCATTGATCTGTCCTCTGGAAAAATAAAAAACGTAAATAATAAACTGGTACAGCTTTTAGGTTTTGACAAATCCTATTTATTACATAAGCCTTTCTCCCAATTTATAAAAAACAACAAGAGATTAGACCTTGGTAAACTACGTAAACAGTTGAAAACAAATGATGAGTTCAATGGCGTTAAAACAAGTATCCTTGATAAAGACAATAAAACCATATACATTAAAATATCTGGTACCATAATTGACCATAACATCAATAAAAATATATTATGTACCATTAAGAATATTTCAACGGAAACGAATCTTGAAAAAAACTACAAAAAGACTATAAGGTTATCCGCTGAAAAAAATGAAAAATTATTGAATTTTGCCCACATGGTTTCCCACAACCTAAAAACCCATGCCTCTAACTTTTCTTTACTACTTAATTTTTTAAATTCAGAAAATGGCACTAACGAGCGCAAGAAACTAATACAAATGTTATTTAGCGCATCGGACAACCTCACTACGACCATTAAAGGATTAAGGGAAATAGTGGAAGTACGGTCAAACATCAACCTAGAAAAGAAATTACTTTCCTTAAACGAACATATTTTTTTGGCAGAACAGAACGTAGCTGGCTTATTAAAGGAAACCCAGGGTAAAATTGTGAATGAAGTTCCAGATTCTCTCATGGTAAAGGCATTTCCTGCATACCTTAATAGTATATTGACCAACTGTATTACCAATTCTATAAAATATCGTAAAGAAGGTAAAAGTCCTATTATTATTTTAAGTGCCGAAGAAGAAAAACACTATACGGTTTTAAGTATTGAGGATAACGGAATGGGAATGGATCTTAAAAAATATGGCAATAAATTATTTGGCCTATATAATACGTTTCATAAAAATAAAGATTCTAGAGGTATTGGTCTTTATATTACCAAGAATCAGGTTGAGGCCATGAACGGTAAAATAACGGCAAATAGTACTGTTGGGCAAGGAACCATCTTTAAAATATTCTTTAATAAAAAATGATATCTGTGTAAGAAAAAAAAGGCCGTATTTCCTTTTACACAACGTAATTTGAAACATTCACAACAAATATAGTTTAAACCTACAAACAGCAATTAATTTAGTAAGAAATTACAACAGTATGATTAAAGTTCCCCAAACTACGACTACTTCATTCTTAATTAAACAATTGCCAACACCAACGGCATTTGTTGATACTAATTTTAATATTGTACACACATCCGATAAATGGATGCAGTTGTTCAGTAAGCAAAATAAATCAAACAAAAAGACCAGTCTTTTTAAATTGTTTCCCAATCTAAGTCCAAAATGGAAAAATGTATTGGAAAACTGTTTTAAAGGTAAGCCCCAACCCTTGGGAATTCACCAAGCATTGGACGACAATAATAATGAAGTATGGTATGAGTGGTCCAATTCTCCTTGGTACAATACCGATGAAGAAATTATTGGGGCAATTATTCAGATTACAGATATTACCGATTCTATAAATAGCGAATTAGAACTCAATAAAAAGGACCAGTTGCTAAAACAGCAAGCCGAAATCACCAAAATTGGTAGATGGGAGTATGATGTCAACAATAATATTTTAACCTGGTGCAACATTACCAAGGCCATACATGAAGTACCTCCACATTTTACCCCTAATATTGAAAACGCCATATATTATTATAAAGAAGGACATAGCCGTAATGCTATATCCATGGCACTTTTTGAAGCCCAGGAAAAAGGTAAGGCATGGAGCAACTTAAAATTACAAATTGTAACGGCCAATGGAGATGAAAAATGGGTGATGTCTGGCGGCAAACCTATTTACCACAATGGTGAATTGGTAGGGTTAATAGGTACCTTTCAAGATATACAGGAACAGGTAGATGCAGATAACAAAACCCTTAACAATGAAAAATTGCTAAGAACCTTGATCGATAATCTACCGGTAAACGTTTATATAAAAGATACAGAGTCCAGGAAAATACTGGTAAACAAAGCAGAATGCGATTTTTTGGGGGTTGATAGTCCTGAAGAAATTTTAGGTAAGAGTGATTTTGACTTGTATCCTTCAGAATCTGCTGCAAGATCAAGAGAAGAGGACCTAATGGTAATGAATACCTTAAAACCCATTATCAGTAAAGAAACGCTAAACATAAAATTAGATGGTAAGGAAACCTCTTTTTTAAGTTCCAAAATTCCATTGCTGAACAATAAAGGGGTTGCCTATGGTATTGTGGGCATTAGTTTGGATATTACCGCACTAAAAGAAAAGGAAACAGAGCTTAGAAATATTATCAACATTGCATCTATTCAAAATAAAAAACTGTTGAATTTTGCCCATATCGTTTCTCATAACTTAAGATCACACTCGGCTAATTTTTCTATGCTGTTAGACTTTTTAAAGGATGAGGAGGATGAAAACGAGAAAAAACGCATTATTAAAATGTTATCGGACTCATCCAATAACTTATTGGAAACCTTGGATAACTTAAATGACGTAATCTCTATAAACACCAACACCAATATTGAAAAAAAATCAATTAATCTACATCAAAAAGTATTGGATGTACATCAATATTTAACGGGCTACCTTCTAAATAACAAAGCAGAAATTAAAAATAACATTCCTAAAAATTTTAAGGTAAAATCCGTACCTTCCTATCTAGACAGTATTTTGAATAATTTCATTACCAACGCGGTAAAATACAAGGACCCAACCAGAAACTGTAAAATTGTACTTAGTGCTTCTAAAGAAAAAGGTTACTCGGTATTGACCATTTCAGACAATGGCCTGGGTATAAATCTTGAGAAGCACGGCAAAAAACTATTTGGAATGTATAAAACCTTCCATGAGCATAAAGATGCAAGAGGTATTGGTCTATACATCACCAAAAACCAAATAGACGCAATGAACGGTAAAGTTGAAGTTTCTAGTGAAGTAGGAAAAGGAACGGAATTTAAAATATTCTTTAATGATAAAAATTAGTGAGATCACTATAGTAGATGATGATGCGATTACGGTTTTTGGCTTAAGAAAATTAATTAGTCTTACCGTTGAATGTGATAATATAGAATCTTATGTAAATGGTAAATTGGCCATAGATGCCATAAAGGATAAACTGAATAACGATCAACCATTACCTAAAATAATCTTTTTAGATATAAATATGCCTATAATGGACGGTTGGGAGTTTTTAGAAGCGTTTATAAAATTACCTATACAGGAAAGGATAAGAATCAATATTGTTACTTCTTCAATAGACCCATACGACAAAGAGCAGTGGGAACATTACAGAGCTAATAGTCATCATCTGATTACCTTTAATCAAAAGCCTATCCACAAATCTAAAATAGAGGACATTACCAAAGTTGCTGAAACCTTGAACTAATTCTTACATTTGTATTAGTTTAAAATCATGCACCTCCTTTATTTAAATTGGCAATGAGACCATTACTTTTAATTTTTACTATTACCCTGCTAATTTCATGCAATGAGGTAGAAGAAAACTATAAGAAAGAATTCCCTACCCCTTACGAACTATCCAATGAATTAGAAACGGCTACCTATGATCAAGTTTTGGATTTCTATAAAAAACTTGCCAAAGAGTTCTCTAGCATTAATATGCAAACCATTGGCACTACAGATAGTGGAGAACCCTTACATGTGGTCACCTTTAGCCCAAAAGGAAATTTTAATTTTAAAAAACTTAGTGTTGACCATACGTTAATGCTAATAAACAACGGTATTCACCCAGGTGAAAGTGATGGTATTGATGCTACCATGATATTGTTCAGGGATTTGGCCAGTAAAAAAATTAAGAGTCCTAAACAAACTATAGTTTCTACCATCCCTATCTACAATATTGGTGGGGCTTTAAACAGAAACAGCACTACAAGGGCAAACCAAAATGGACCTAAAGCCTATGGTTTTAGAGGCAATGCAAGGAACTACGACCTGAATAGGGATTTTATTAAAAGTGACACGAAAAATGCCGCAACTTTTGCCGAAATATTACATCTCATTAATCCAGATATTTTCATTGACAATCATGTAAGCAATGGTGCGGATTATCAATACACCCTTACCCATTTGTTTACGCAACATAATAAATTAGGCGGTACATTGGGCAAGTATGTTCATGACCAATTTATGCCTCTTTTAAAGGATTCATTATCACAAAGCAATTGGGATATTACCCCCTATGTAAATGTTTTCAACAAACCTCCAGAAACTGGTTTTCAGCAATTTATGGACCATCCAAGATATTCTACCGGTTATACCACCCTATGGAATTCATTGGGTATGATGGTAGAGACCCATATGCTAAAACCTTATAACAAACGTGTTGCAGGCACTTATGAACTAATGCGTAAAATGATTTCCATAAGTGATATTGAAGGGCCTAAAATTAAAGAGATGCGCACCCTAAGAGCCAAGGAATTAGAAAATGCACACTATTACCCTATTACTTGGCAGGTAGATACTACAAAGTCCAGTACAATTACATTCAAAGGGTTTAAAGCAGATACCATAATCAGTGAGGTTACCGGTTTTTCTAGACTAAAGTATAATAGGGAGGCCCCTATTGAAAACGACATTGAATATAAGGACTTTTTTACCCCAGTAGACTCCGTAAAGATTCCTAAGGCATATGTTATTGGCAAACAATGGTCAACTGTAATTGAAAGGTTAAAAATGAACCACATTCATTACGAAACCGTACAAACAGATACGCTAATGCAAGTAGAATCCTATAAGATAAGCGACTACCAGACCGTAAAGACTCCATATGAAGGCCACTACTTACACTATAACACAGTGGTCACCAAAGAAAATAGAACCCAAAAATTTTATACTGGTGATCTCATTATCCCCGTTGACCAACCGGGCATAAGATATATTATTGAAACATTGGAACCGGCCGCCAAGGACTCTTTCTTCAACTGGAATTTTTTTGATACCATTCTACAACAAAAAGAAGGGTTTTCCCCTTACGTATTTGAAGACACCGCATTACAAATGCTCCAAAATGATTCTGTGCTGAAATCAACATTTGAAAACAAAAGGATAGAAGACCCCAATTTCAAGAAGAATTGGTATGCGCAACTAGATTGGTTGTTTAAGCAAAGTAATCTTTATGAAAAAGCACATATGCAATATCCAGTGTATAGAATTGCTCGCTCCAATTAATCGCCCTCAAACAATATTTTAATATTGGCATAGGAATTCTGCAGTGCTTTTTGAATTTTAATGGGGCCTTTCCACCGTACTTTCACAATTCCTTCTTTTTTCTCCGGTTTTAACTTACCATTATAATCCGTCTTCATGGCATACCAGTGCACCTGTTTTAAGGTATAGATACCACCGTTTTTAAAAATATGGTATGTGGTGCGTAAAAAATTTTCAATCTTTAATCCTTTAACACCGGTTTCTTCCATGACTTCACGTATGGCACAATCTTCAATAGACTCTCCCTTATCCAATTTACCCTTTGGCAAGTCCCATTTATCGTTCCTATAAATAAACAATACCTTGCCTTCTTCATTGGTGACCACCCCGCCAGCAGCTACTACCAAAGGAATTTCCTTTGTGAATTTTTTTAGTATTTCCTCATGGTTGGGGTGATAGATATAAGCCTCCTTTAATTTTTTCTTTTTTAAAGATTTAATTGCTTCCTGAATAGAATCTTGGTTAAGAAGAAAATACTCTCCATTTGCCGTTTCTGACAGTTTATTTGTTAAAATCAAAGGCAATTCATTGACAAAAACTTTATACATTTGCATCATGGTTTTAGACAAAAACACGGCTAAAAAAACAGCAGAGCTTCTGCTGCAAATTAATGCAATAAAATTGAAACCCGAAAATCCTTTTACATGGGCTTCTGGTTGGAATTCTCCCATTTATTGTGACAATAGAATTTTACTGTCATACCCCGCTATAAGAAATTATATAAGGGATGAAATGGCCAAGCAAGTAGAGGAGCTTTACGGAAAGCCAGATTGCATTGTTGGTGTTGCTACAGGTGCTATAGGAATTGGGGCCTTGGTTGCAGATAAGCTTAACTTACCCTTTGTATATGTACGACCACAACCAAAGTCTCATGGAAGGCAAAACCAGATTGAAGGGCATTTAGAGGCCAACCAGTCCGTAGTGGTCATAGAAGACCTAATCAGTACCGGAAAAAGTAGCCTAAATGCTGTTGATGCTTTGCGTGACCAGAAGGCTAACGTTAAAGGTATGCTGGCAATATTCACCTATGGTTTTCAAACTGCATTGGATAACTTTAAAGAAAAGAACACAGCGTTGCACACCTTAAGTAGTTATGAGTATCTTATAGAACAAGCATCTGATACCGGTTATGTAAAAGAGGATCAGTTAAAAACATTAATGGAGTGGAGAAAAGACCCTTCTAAATGGACAAATAAATAAATATGTTTATAGAATCACCTAAGGCAGAAGTTGCTAAAACAAAAGAAGAGACTTATAATTTCTTGAACGACTTGTCTAATTTTAGACAATTAATGCCTGAAAACATTGATAAATTTGAAGTCCTTTCAGAAAACCGGTTTCTTTTCGCATTAAAAGGAATGCCAGAAATTGTGCTGGAAAAAAAAGAGGAAATACCTCATAACAAATTAGTGCTTGGAGCGGCAAGTGATAAACTTCCTTTTACGTTAACTGCAGATATTATGGAGCTATCCACTGAAAAAAGTGAGGTAAGCTTAAGCTTTAACGGTGAGTTTAATGCCATGATGGCCATGATGATTAAGACTCCCATTACCAACTTTATCAAAACACTTTCTACAAATTTGTCCAAAGTTTAGTACTGTAGTTGTACTTCTTTTAAACCAAATTCACGTAAAGTACCATTATCTAGCTCCACTTTGAGCTTACCGCTTTTACTTACACCGGTAATTATCCCGGAAAGCATTTTGTTATTCTTTTCTAAAAATTGGCTGCGCACTCCTTTTTTAAATAATTTGGACTCATATGCCTGGTACAGCTCTTCTTCCATATTCAACATAGGCTTATCTAAATAATGGTGCAGTTGCTCAACCAAAATATTGAATACGTGGTCCAAGTCTTGTTTTTGTCCAATAATATTTACTAGTGAAGATGCATTTGGGGCATAATTAAAGGTTACTTGGTTTATATTTAGCCCAAAACCAATTACACTCCTTTTTATTTTACTGCCAGCCAGCATATTCTCTATCAAAATACCTCCAATTTTAGCATTACCTGACAGAATGTCGTTTGGCCATTTCACACTTAAATTGGGCACCCTCAATACCTCTAAAGCCTTTAAAATGGCTAATGAAACAGAAATACTGAGTACAAACATTTTGTCAACAGGAATAGCTAAATCATTTTTTAATAAACTGATTGCTAGGTTTTTACCTTTTTCAAATTCCCATTTACTATTCAATTGCCCCCTACCTGCAGTTTGATTTTTGGTTACCACGACCGTAAAATCCTTTAAATTGGTATGCACCGCCAAGTCCTTTAAATAGGTATTTGTAGAGGCCGTGGCATCAAGTTTGATTATTTGCATTTGCGGTACATATTGTTATTCTTTAATGTATTGTTAAAAACTAGACCTAAAAGAACAAAAAAATAATAACTTTGTAAAAATTAAAATTTTTGAATGCAGGAAAGAAAAGCTAGCGTAGATGAGTTAATTGCATTAATTATACAAGGAGTTGACGAAGTAAAAGGGCACAATATAAATCTATTGGATTTAAGGGAAATTGAAAACACTGTTTGTGATTACTTCATAATTTGCAACGGTACTTCCAATACACACGTAAACGCGATCGTAGGATCAATCCAAAAAACAGTAAGCAAAGCAATTCAAGATAAGCCTTGGCATGTAGAGGGCGAGGATAATGCCGAGTGGGTATTAATGGACTATGTAAATGTAGTAGTGCATATATTTCAAAAACAAGCTCGTGAATATTACGATATAGAAGGCCTATGGGGTGACGCAAAGTTCACCGTCATAGATAGCAGCGTTAATCAATAAAAAATTAAAATGGCAAAAGAAAACAAAACAAATCCTAAAAAACCAAAATTCAGCTCTTGGTGGATTTATGGATTGGTAGCAGTATTACTTATAGGCTTTCAATTATTTAGTAGCGATGATTTGGCTAGTACCAACAAGACTACTACTTCAGAACTTCAAGAATACTTACGAAATGGTGATGTCAAGAAAATTCTGATCATTACCAATACCAATCAAGCAAAGGTATTCTTGACCGATGAAGCAATTGCAAAGGATGTTCATAAGGATGTTAACGAAAAATCATTTTTACCTACATCTGACAATGTTCCGCAATACACATTGGATTATGGTGATCTTCAAATATTTCAAAATGAGATTACTGATATCAAAAAAGAAAATAATCTAGATACTATAATAGAGTTTGGCAAGGAATCTACGGCCATTATAGACTTCTTACTTTCCTTACTGCCATTTGTTCTTATCATTGGTATTTGGATATACTTAATGAGAAGAATGTCCGGCGGCGGCGGCGGAGGCGCTGGAGGTCAAATTTTTAATATAGGAAAATCAAAGGCAAAATTATTTGACGAAAAAACAGATACCAGAACATCATTTAAGGATGTAGCCGGTCTGGAAGGTGCAAAGGAAGAAGTTGAGGAAATTGTAGAGTTTTTACGAAATCCTGATAAATACACCTCTTTAGGTGGTAAAATTCCTAAAGGTGCCTTATTGGTAGGCCCTCCAGGAACAGGTAAAACGTTATTGGCAAAAGCCGTTGCAGGAGAAGCCAAAGTACCTTTCTTCTCCCTATCCGGTTCAGATTTTGTAGAAATGTTCGTAGGTGTTGGTGCTTCAAGGGTACGTGACCTATTTAAACAGGCTAAGGACAAATCGCCCGCAATTATATTTATTGATGAGATTGATGCCATTGGTAGAGCTAGAGGTAAAAATAATTTTACAGGTTCCAATGATGAACGTGAGAATACCCTGAACCAATTATTGACAGAAATGGATGGTTTTGGTACTAATACCAATGTTATAGTATTAGCAGCAACCAACCGTGCAGATGTATTGGACAAAGCGCTTATGCGTGCCGGTAGATTTGACCGTCAAATATATGTTGACTTACCGGACATTCGTGAACGTAAGGAGATTTTTGAGGTTCACCTAAGACCTATTAAAACGTTAGAGACCTTGGATTTGGACTTCTTGGCCAGACAAACTCCTGGATTTTCAGGTGCGGATATTGCCAATGTTTGTAACGAAGCGGCATTAATAGCAGCAAGAAACGAGAAAAAGGCCGTAGATAAGCAAGATTTCCTAGATGCGGTAGATAGGATTGTTGGTGGTCTTGAAAAGAAAAATAAGATAATTACGCCTGGCGAAAAAGAAACCATAGCATATCATGAAGCTGGTCATGCCACTACTAGTTGGATGCTAGAACACGCCGCGCCACTAGTAAAGGTTACCATTGTACCTAGAGGACAATCATTGGGTGCCGCATGGTATTTACCAGAAGAGCGCTTAATTGTTAGGCCAGAACAAATGCTTGATGAAATGTGTGCCACTATGGGTGGTAGAGCTGCAGAAAAGGTTATTTTCAACAAGATTTCCACAGGTGCTTTGAGTGATTTGGAAAAGGTAACAAAGCAGGCCAGGGCCATGGTCACCATTTACGGACTTAATGAAGAACTTGGTAACATCACTTATTACGACTCATCTGGTCAAGATTCTTACGGATTCTCAAAACCTTACAGTGAGGATACGGCAAGAAAAATAGATGATGAAATATCAAAGATCATAGAACAACAATACCAAAGAGCTATAAAAGTCTTAACTGAAAATAAGGATAAACTTACCACTTTGGCGGAAAGATTGTTAGAGAAAGAAGTTATCTTTAAGGAGGATTTGGAAAAGATTTTCGGAAAAAGAAACTTTGAAAAAGATATTCTGGCTTTGGATAACGAAAAAAAATTGAACGAAGAAAAAGATTCTACGGAAATAGAAGATCAGGAAATTACCGAGAATAATTAATATTGTATTAATTTAACCGGCAATTGTTATAACAGAATAAATGGGGATTTTAGATATGTTATTTGGTGGGGGTAAAAAGAAAGTTTCTAAAGAAACTGCAGAAACCCGTGGTGACCATATGCCAGACCTAAATATTCCCGTTGATGAAAAATTTACCATACATTTTAAGAAAAATGGTGGTAAATTTATTTACTGTATCAATGATGCCGAGATTTCCAATGCCATACAGAATATTGTTATTGAGAACAATTGGGAAAGTGAACCATTTTATATTCTAAATAAAAGGCTTGCTGAAAAATTTTCGAAGGAATCTTTAACCTATACAGATAACCCAAGGGATAGCGAAGTGTTCTTTACCACATGCGAGCACCTAATAGCCCAAAATGGGAGTATTTTAGTTTGCTCTAACCAATTATTGGAGAAAAAGGTCAATGAACTACCTAGCAATGTCGTGGTATTCGCAACAACCAGTCAATTAGTAGAATCTATAGGTGAAGGTCTTAAAACCATCAAAAAGAAATACGGACAAAAAATACCTGCAAATATTACTACCTTAAAACACTTTAAGGCTACCGCAGAAAATTCAGATGATTTTCTAACTTATGGTAGTAGCACTAAAAATCTTTATCTTTTACTACTGGAAGATTTATAGTATGAGGGAAATTTTACGAAGGTCATTAACAGGGGCGGTATATATCATCCTTTTGCTATCTGCAGTATTTCTTAGTTCAGATGCCTTTGATTTCTTGTTCATGACTTTTGGCCTGGCTTGTCTTTACGAATACAAAAAACTGGTAGGATTAAAAGGCTACCATATCTTTGCGGCATATTTAGCGCTTTGGTGGGCGTTTATTTACTTAGTAAAAGACCAACAGATAATCAATGTTTTAATGGTTGTTACCATTGCGGTAGATATCTATTTGATCTATAATTTATTTTCAAGGAAAGAAATTAAATATACCAAGTTCTTAAAATTTATTATAGGATTGTTCTATATAGGTGGAGGTTGTATTTTTTTAACCATGATTCCTTACAAGAATGATGCCTTTGCCAAATTATTGATCATGGGAATTTTTATATTAATTTGGGTAAATGATTCTTTTGCCTACCTAGTAGGTAAAAGTATTGGGAGAACTAAATTGTTTCCTTCAGTTTCACCTAAAAAAACGGTTGAAGGCACATTGGGTGGTTTAATTTTTGCTCTAGGTGCAGCCTATTTGATCGCTACGCAAGAACAATTAATAAGTCCCATTCAATGGATGATAATGGCAACCGTAATTGTTGTGGCCGGTAGTATAGGGGATTTAATTGAGTCCAAATTTAAAAGAGCGGCAGGAGTCAAGGACAGCGGTGCAATTTTACCAGGTCATGGCGGTATGCTTGACCGTTTGGATAGTTTAGTTTTTGCAGCACCTTTTGCGTATTTAACGTTAAATATTTTTAGTTATGTTTCATAGAGAGGGACAAAAAATAATATTGTTTTCTTTTTGCTTGGTAGGAATTAGTGTCATTTTAGCCCACTACTTCATAGATATTTCATGGTTAAAACTTACGGT
The DNA here is from genome assembly GCF_045057105.1 of Maribacter sp. LLG6340-A2. Lineage (GTDB taxonomy): Bacteria > Bacteroidota > Bacteroidia > Flavobacteriales > Flavobacteriaceae > Maribacter. The sequence goes on from NZ_CP159332.1 coordinate 707,161, forward strand.
TCAATTACTAGGGTTGGTAGTCATGGTTGCTATACTACAGTTTTTTAGAAACCCTAAAAGGTTGGCGGTTAAAAATTTTGACGAAATTCTTTCCCCGGTAGACGGTAAGGTCGTGGTTATTGAAGAAGTGTTTGAAAAAGAATATTTTAAGGAAAAAAGAAGGCAGGTATCCATTTTTATGTCACCTACCAATGTACACGTAACCCGCTACCCAGCAAGTGGTACCATTTCATTTTCCAAATATCACCCTGGTAAATATCTTGTGGCCTGGCACCCAAAAGCTAGTGAAGAAAACGAAAGGACGACCGTAGTAATAAAAACACCCAAATTTGGAGAAATCCTATACCGCCAAATTGCCGGTGCCATGGCAAGACGCATAGTAAATTACGCCGAAAAAGGAGAAAGTGTACAACAGGGAGATGACTCCGGTTTTATAAAATTTGGTTCTAGGGTAGACTTGTTCTTACCTTTAGATAGTCAAATAAATGTAAAATTGAATCAAAAAGTAAAAGGAGCGCAAACTTGTATTGCCACTTTTGTTGATCCAAATGAAAAAGAAGAAATCACAAATTGAATTTGAAGAGGCCGTAGCCTATGTTAATAGTTTTACAGAGCCTATTCCTGCCGATGTTCTTCTAAAACTATACGCATACTATAAAATTGCCAATTCTAATTACGACAATCCCGGTAGTAAAACTCCTTTAATAAATGCTTTCAAAGCCAATGCCTTGTTTCAAGCCAAAAACATGAACAAGAAACAAGCAATGAAATCTTATGTTGCCCTTGTAGAGAAAGAATTAAAATAAGTACATACAGATAAATTATTCACGCAATATAAATCCTTGCCCATGAATATTATCAATACTAATTGTTTCATCCTTTTCTAAGTATTTTCTTAAGCGAGTTATAAATACATTTAAGCTTTTCTTGTTGAAGTAGTCATTTGCCCCCCATAGTTTTATTAAAATATCCTTATGACTGCACAACTTATTTTTTCTCAATACCAAATAATGTAAAAGCTCACTTTCTTTGGTAGTCAAATGAAATTGCTCATCTTCATATGCCAATTCTTGATTAACGACATTAAAGGTATAACTCCCAATTTTAAAATCCGTAGTACCCTCCATGGCATTTGACTGAACCTTGATCCTTGCCAATAAATTTTCTATTCTAATGACCAGCTCTTCTTCATCAATAGGTTTTTTTAAATAATCTACAGCCCCTAAATAAAAACCTTTAAGCACATCTACCTTTAAGGAACGTGCCGTTAAAAAAAGAAAGGGTAGCTCTGGAAATTGTTCTTTTAATTGTTCTGCTAGTGTAAAACCATCCATATCTGGCATTGTAATATCCAATATAGCCAAATCGTATTTTGTTGTTTTTAGGTTTTTAAGAGCACTTTCTCCGTCAGTAAACCAGCTAACTTCAAAATTTTTCATCCTAAGGTATTCCGATAACAAATACCCTAAATCCGTACTGTCCTCTACTAAAATTATTTTATGTTTATCATCATTCATTACACAACGGTATTAGAAGAGTTACCTTGGTTCCTTTACCTACCACACTTTCCATTACAACTTTTCCTTTATGTTTTTCCACAACTTTCTTTACATAACTTAACCCCAAACCGTACCCTTTTATCACAGAACTCTCCTTACCGGTAACCCTATAATATTTTAAGAAAATTTTCTTTTGGTCATTTATAGGTATTCCCCTGCCATTATCTAACACCTCAATGACCAAAGCGTTATTTTTTACAGAGGCATTAAGCTGAATAACCGGGTGGTCTGCATATTTTTTTGCATTATCCAATATATTATTTATTGCGTTTTCTAAATGGAATACCTCTGTATTTACTACAAATTTCCCATCTTGAATACGGTAGTGAAAGGTTGCTTTTTCAATGGTAACCAATGTGCTAAATTCCTTGCATAAATTGATTAAATATGGTCTAAAATCTACTTTTTCTAGCTTTAAAACCTTTTTTTCAGCCTCTAAACTACCCAATTCCAACACCTTATCAATATGCACCGATAACCGTTTTACCTGCTGTCTAATCATCCCCAATACCGGTTTTTGATTTTCTTCTGCAGTCTCATCTAAAATTTTAGTTGCCAGACCAATTGAAAAAACGGGGGTTTTTAATTCGTGGGTTAAATTATTGATAAATTCATTAGTGGTAGTTATTACACGCCGCTGCCAGTAAAATGTCCTTAGCACCCAAACTACCGCAATGCAAATTCCCAGAATAAAAAGAAAACTGGGCAATGTATAACTGTTTAGTTTGGATAAAAAATACGTGTTCAAATTTTTAAAGTGCAGCTCCAGTACCAACCTTTTTCCTAAAAGTTGAGACAAATATCCGTTAAGTTCTATGGGATAAGACTCTACATTGTACTTAGCATTAAATTTTTTAGGTGATTGCAGGTAAAACGCCGAATCCTTAGTGTGGAGAGTATAACTAAAATCTGTATCAATCCCATTATTTACCAACTTCTCGGTGATATAGTCATTTAAATAATAACTTGATGCATCTTGTATACTATCTACACTCAACGTAAAATAAGATGCATCCCTTTTTAACGCGCTGCCCAATAAAAAGGTTAACTGGTTTTTGGACTGTAAACCATAGGCAATATCACCACTTACCTTTCCTAAATTAGAATTGAACTGAAGCTTTGCAAGGTTAAGTCCTATTTTTAAATATTGATATTGTACAAATGCCAATCCCAACAGCGAAATAAACAAAAGGGCTATATACAGGTTTCTCTTTTTAAACATATTCATTAAAGAAACTCAATTTGTTTTTAATATTAAACAAACTTAATCTTTCATTAAGTCCATTAACTTTTCATTAATCTTAATTGCAAATCAATTAATCTCAAAGTTAGTTTATAGAATTAGTTTTGTAGAGAGTTAAATAATTAAACTTAAGATATTTAAGTTCTTTCAAATAAAATCATGGTCATCTCTATTAATTAAGGAGTTGGCCATTTTTTTAAACCAACCAAACCAATTACATGATGAACAATAAACTACTCCTATTATTAGCTGCTTTTGTTTTACTTGGATTTAAAGTCAGCTCACAAGGCTGTGTAGCAATTCGCCATTTTTCCTCCTGTGTAGGAAATAGCCTTGAGAACAATGTATTAAACCAAGGAGACCTTCAATTAGGATTAAACTATCGTTACTTCAAATCTTTTAGACATTTTAGAGGAACCGAAGAGGAGCCCGATCGCATAACGAACAATACGGAAGTGGTCAATTATTCCCATAGTACGGATTTCTTTTTGACCTATGGTATAAGTCAAAGAGTTTATGCGAGTATTACCGTACCTACGGTTTTTAATTCGCGTTCATCATTATACGAACATGGGCGCAATGAAAGAAACACCACTTTCTCCAGAGGACTGGGAGATATTCGTTTTGGAGTTGGATTTTGGTTATTAGACCTTGAGAAAAATCAAAATGGAAATATGGCTCTTGGCCTTGGTGTAAAATTACCAACGGGAAATTACAATGCTATTGACATATTTTACAATGTTGGTCCAAACGGGGAACCGCAAACAAGACCCGTAGACCAGTCCATACAACCTGGTGATGGCGGCTTTGGATTTACATTAGATTTTCAGGCATATCAAAAAATAGCAAATAGCCTATTTGGATATGCCAGTGGTTATTACCTTATAAACCCTAGAGAAACTAATGGTATACGAACATTTAGAGAAACCTTAAACCCATTACTCGAGAATGAAGCGATCATGGCGGTGCCGGATCAATATTCCTTAAGAACAGGTTTTAGCTATACTGTTTCGCCCACCTTATCAACTTCGCTAGGCGCACGTTTTGACTGTATTCCGGTTAAGGATTTTATTGGTGGTAATGACGGTTTTAGAAGACCCGGAAATATCTTATCCATAGACCCGGGGATTGCGCTAAACAAAAGCAATTTTTCATTTAATCTAAATGTACCTTTTGCCATTAGAAGAGAACGCCCTCAAAGTATTACGGATTTAGCAACTGAAGAAGCTACCGGTACACCACGTCATGGAGATGCTGCTTTCTCTGATTATGTCATTAATTTTGGCATTACTTACCGCATGAACAACTCCAAAGTAAAAATAGCTCCAGAACTACAGGAAGAGTTTAAAAATTAAAGTTGCCATTAGATGCAGGTCAGAGAAAAGTCACCATATAAAATCATCAGTTTTGCAGTGGGTATTGTTTATTTTGTTTTTGGTGCTTTAAAGTTTTTTCCAAGCTTTAGCCCTGCGGAAGACTTGGCTTCAACTACCATTCAAATGCTAACATTTCACTTATTACCATCTCACTTAGGGTTGATTCTTTTAGCGGTATTAGAAACTTTTATTGGACTCTCATTACTATTAAACACAAGAAATAAATTTATCTTATACCTAGCTATTGCTCATATAGTAATGACATTTTCTCCAATTTTTTTAATACCGGAAGAAATTTTCGGTAAAAATGAATTTAATATCACGTTGGTAGGTCAATATATTTTTAAGAATATTATCATTCTAGCGGCTTTGTTTGGGCTAAAGCAAGAATCTGAACTTATCCACAGGAAGGCTAATAGAAAAAAAGGTATAAAAATAATTTATAAATTAAAATATTGAAGTTATCATCACATAAGGCTATTCATATAAATCCTCTAAATCGGCATCGCATAAAGAACAAAAGAGCTCGTCTAATTTTGTGCATACATCATTAAAAAAACGTTCGCCTTTTTCAGAGGTAGCATACTCCGGATTTCCAATTCCTGTATCGCTACTAACTTTAGACCATTGTCTTTCTGCCCATGCCCAGCCCTCATTATAAGCTTTGACCTTGAACTTTTTGGCACTGCCACTACCCCATTTTTCTTTTGGCAATACCAAATCTGGCCTTAGATAAAGCATTAAGCTTGTTTCCATTTCATCAGCATGATCTCCTTTTTCCTTAAAATATTCAGTTTTATCTAGCATGGGAGGAAAAAAGCAAAAGCTAATGAACATGTTTGGAAACATTAAACCCAATTCCCTGACCAAGGGTTTAAAATTATTTCCACCATGACCGTTAAACAACAAGAGCTTTTTTATGCCTTGTCTATCTAAAACAGTAACCAAATCTTTTAATATAGCCAATTGCGTAGACGGATTCAGGTTCATATCCAAATAGATATCTTTTTGTCCCGTGTTTACACCATAAGGTATTGTTGGCAGAACAATGACCTTTTTTCCTTTCTCCCAAGACATACTAGCTGCAGTGACAACCATATGTTCTGCTTGATAATTATCCGTACCATAAGGCAGATGAAAGTTATGAGCCTCGGTAGCACCCCATGGTAAAATGGCTAAATCAAATTGTTCATCCTTTAAATGCTCCCAATTGGTTTCCGCTAATACATATGGTCTTATCATAGTTTTAAAGATAACATTAAAGCATAAAAAACCCTTGCCATTGACAAGGGTTCCTATATATTTTTGTAAAAAGAATTGTAAATAGTTACTCTACAAGACCTTTTTACCTGATATAATATTATAAAGGATTACAATAACTGCAATTACCAATAATATATGTACTAAGCTACCAGTTGCAAGGCCAGGAACAATTCCTAACATTCCCAATAACCATATAATTATACATATCACTGCTACTAACCATAATAAACTTCTCATAATGTGTGTTTTTAGATTGTTATAGGTCAAAAATAGATTTTATGTTAAAAACACCTTAACTCAAATAGAAGCATTACTGACTCTAAATTTTAAAATTCAGTCTATTTTACAAACTGAATACATTCACAACCAATACCTTACATTAGCTTTTCCTTGAAAAACTCAATAGTTCTTGACCATGCCAACTCCGCGGCTTCTTCATCATACCTTGGTGTTGATGTATTATGAAAACCATGATTTACATCTGGATAGAAATATGCAGTATGCTCTTTACCTAATTCATTTAATCTTTTTTCATATTCTGGCCATCCGGCGTTTACACGCTCATCTAAACCTGCATATTGTAATAATAAAGGCGCGTTTATTCGCTCTATATCTTCTTTGGGCTGACCACCATAAAACGGAACGGCAGCTGCCAAATCCGGTACTTTAACCGCCATCATGTTAGAAATCCATCCACCAAAACAAAAACCTACAACACCTATTTTTCCATTACAATCCTCATGATTCTTTAAATAATCAAACGCAGCAATAAAATCCTCAAGCATTTCATTTCTATCTCTTTTGCGTTGCATCTCCCTACCTTCATCATCATTACCAGGATAACCGCCTAAAGGACTCAAGGCATCAGGGGCAATGGTGATAAAGCCCGCTAAAGCAGCTCTTCTTGCCGTATCTTCTATATACGGATTCAACCCTCTATTCTCATGCACTACCACTATACCCGGTAATTTTTCTTTAGCAGATTTTGGCTTTGAAAGCAGCGCCTTGATCTCGCCACCTCCTTTAGGTGAATTATAGGTAATAAATTCAGAGTCTAGATCCGGATTATTTTTATCAATCAACCAAGTTGTTTCATAATCCGGCATAAGAAAACTCATTAATGAAGGCACAGTTATACCACCTACGGCATACATTGACAACTTTTGAACAAAGTCTCGGCGTTCTAGTTTATTATGCGCATAGGCATCGTATAGGTCAAATACTTCTTGTTTAATATCTTCTTTTCGTAGTGGTTTCATTTTCGCAGCTTTTTTGGTTCTATTTAAAAATACAAAAACCAAATGAACACCCACGTACATTTAACAACAGAAAAACCTCATTTCTAATGATATAGAAATGAGGCCTACTTAAATTATCAACTAAAATTTTAGCTTAAACTAGCTAAACTTTTCTCTAATGTTTCAATTTTAGCTTCAGCATCGGCTAATTTTTGACGCTCAATCGCTATAACCTTTTCCGGAGCATTATTCACAAAGCGCTCATTGGAAAGTTTCTTCTGAACAGATTGTAAAAATCCTTTGGTATAGGTCAACTCTTCGTTGATCTTAACGATTTCCGCTTCAATATCGATAGCGCCTTCCATGGGCACAAAATACTCATTACTCTTAACACGAAACGTTAACGCACCTTCTAACTGTTCTTTTACGTAACTAATGTCAGATACATTGGTCAATTTAGATATGACCACATCAAAACGGTTACTTACCTTTTCAGTATTTAAAACGGATAACTCCAATGCTTCTTTCATTGGAATATTCTTGTTTTTTCTAATGGTTCTTACCCCTGCAATAACCTCGGCCGCAAAGTCGAAATCTTCTAATAATTGCTCATCAATTTTACCTACTGTTGGCCATTTTGCAACTACCAGAGCTTCGCTCTCGCTTCTTTTGGAAATATGTTGCCAAACCTCTTCGGTCAAGAAAGGCATAAAAGGGTGCAATAATTTCAAGTTCTGTTCAAACAACCCAATCACTTGATCAAAAGTTGTTTTGTCAATTGGCTGTTGGTAGGCAGGCTTAATAATCTCCAATAAAGAAGAACTATAATCGTCCCAAACCAATTTATAAATTGACATTAAAGCATCTGAAATACGGAACTTGCTAAAATGATCTTCAATTTCTACCAAGGTTTTGTTCAGTTTAGACTCGTACCATGCCAAAGCAAGCTTAGAAGCTTCAGGCTGCGGAATATCTGCAACTTCCCATCCTTTTAGCAATCGGAATCCGTTCCAAATTTTATTGGCAAAGTTTTTTCCTTGCTGACATAAATCTTCATCGAACATAAGATCGTTACCAGCGGCAGAACTTAACAATAAGCCTACACGAACGCCATCGGCTCCATAATCTTCTATCAGTTTCAATGCATCTGGAGAATTACCTAAAGATTTTGACATCTTTCTACGCTGCTTATCTCTAACCAAACCGGTGAAATAAACATTCTCAAAAGGTTTTTTTCCTCTAAACTCATACCCGGCAACTATCATTCTTGCTACCCAAAAGAATAAAATATCCGGACCGGTAACCAAATCATTTGTTGGGTAATAATAATTTACCTCTTCATTATCTGGATCCATAATACCACCAAATACACTCATTGGCCATAACCATGATGAAAACCAAGTATCGAGCACATCGGCATCTTGCCTTAAATCACTTATCTGTAAACCAGCATTGCCAGATTTCTCTTTGGCAAGTTCCAAGGCATCTTCTACATTGGCTGCCACAACAAAATCTTCTTGTCCGTCACCAAAATAGAATGCCGGTATTTGCTGTCCCCACCACAGTTGCCTAGAGATGTTCCAATCGCGAACGTTCTCCATCCAGTGACGGTAGGTATTTTCAAATTTCTTCGGATGAAGTTTTACATCACCGCTTTCCAATACAGCTTCTAGAGCAGGTTTTGCCAAATCTTCCATTTTAAGAAACCACTGATCAGATAATTTAGGTTCAATAACAGCTTTGGTTCTTTCAGATGTACCCACTTTATTAATATGGGTTTCCGTTTTTACCAGAAAGCCTTTTTCTTCTAGCTCTTTTGAGATTTCTTTTCTTACCACAAAACGATCCTTACCCTCGTAATGCATACCAAAACTGTTTAGGGTAGCATTGTCATTAAAGATATCTATGGTTTCAAGGTTATGTTTTTCGCCTAGGGCTTTGTCATTTATGTCATGCGCAGGTGTTACTTTTAAACAACCTGTACCAAATTCCATATCAACGTATTCGTCTTCTATGATAGGTATTACCCTATTACAAATTGGCACAATGACCTTTTTGCCTTTTAAATGGGTAAATCGCTCATCGTTAGGGTTAATACAAATAGCGGTATCTCCCAAAATTGTCTCCGGTCTTGTGGTTGCGATCGTCACCTTCTCGTCTGAACCTTCAATAGCATATGACAAATAGTATAACAGCCCTTGCTTTTCTTCATAAACCACCTCTTCATCAGACAAGGTTGTCTGTGCCTCTGGATCCCAATTTACCATACGATATCCACGGTAAATTAAACCTTTGTTATAAAGGTCTATAAATACTTTGATGACGCTATCATACCGTTCTTTGTCCATAGTGAACGCAGTACGGTCCCAATCACAGGAACAGCCCAGTTTCTTTAACTGTTCTAAAATTATTCCGCCATATTCATTTGTCCAATCCCAAGCATGTTTTAAAAACTCATCTCTTGTAAGTTCATTTTTATTGATGCCCTGCTCTTTTAATTTGGCTACGACCTTAGCTTCGGTGGCAATTGACGCATGATCGGTACCAGGTACCCAACAGGCATTTTTACCTAATAAACGGGCTCTTCTGATCAATACATCTTGTATGGTATTGTTCAACATATGGCCCATATGCAATATACCGGTTACATTTGGTGGCGGTATTACTATACTATACGGCTCCCTTTCATCGGGAACTGAATGAAAATATCCGTTTTTCATCCAATACTCATACCAATGAGATTCCGTGGACTCCGGATTATATTTTGAAGGAATTTCCATAATTGGAACAGTTTTTGAATAATAGTTAAGTGGGTTATTTAAAAATAAAGCCGAATTGACATTCTAACGGTCATTTCAGCTGAATTTTCCCTAATAATAAATACGAAACAAAAATAAGTAACGTTAGAGTATAACAAAAGGATTTTGAGGTTGATCTGAAAAGATTTAATTTTGAAATCCACCCAAAATTAAATATGATGAAAAAAATAGTACTTGTATTATTTGTTGGCCTGCTAGGTTTAAGTGTAACAGCACAAGAAACAGCAGCAAAAATAGAGTTTAAAACCGAGACCGTGGATTATGGTGAGATAGCAAAAGGATCTGACGGAGTTAGAGTTTTTGAATTTACCAACACTGGTAATGCTCCACTTATTGTGAGCAAAGTAAGTTCTAGTTGTGGATGTACCATTCCTAAAAAACCAGAAGACCCAATTTTGCCAGGTAAAACCGGTGAAATTCAGGTAAAGTATGATACGAACAGAGTGGGTCCTATCCGTAAGGCAATTACGGTAATATCAAACGCTGATACACCTACAAAGGTTTTAAAGATAAAAGGTGAGGTAAAAGCAACTACCGGTACCAAATAAGAAAACCTTTATATAAAATTTAAAGCCCAACTAAAAAGTTGGGCTTTTTTTATGCGCTACTGTTCATCGAACAAGGGTTTCAACTCAAAACTAAACAGCAAATCATTGTTATAACGTTCTACCAACACTTTTACTTTCTTACGTTTGTTTTCATTTAACATGGTCATAATCTCCTGTAATTTATAGCGGTAGATACGTTTTCCATTAACCGCCAAAATGACATCCCCTTCCTTTAACCCTGCTGAATGTGCTGGACTGCCTTGCCGTATACCGGATACAACAATCTCCGGAACCAGGCTAAGCCTTGTGGCCCCCTGCAAAATAATCTGCACATCTCCATAGCTTTTTTCATCGTTATGAACTACCCCATTACGATCGGCAATACGTTCCGCCACATAGCGCACTCCCGCATGCTCTAAATTAATACCACTTATATTATAGGTAAACATTTTATTGAAGTTGCCATTCTTTTTAAGTATCAACTTTCTATTGGTGTAATCAAAAACCATATTGAACCTCTTTAAGACTTCACCTCCCAAACTACCATTTCTACCACCAAAATCCATAATGTTATTAAAAGTTTCCATATCCGGAAAGGCGGCCTTGGCATCCTTTAGGACATAATCTGAAATTCTTAAACGATGAATTTTAGTTCGTTTACCATAAATATTACCAGCAAGCCCTTTACCTAAAAAATCATCATAATACTTTTTAGGTATTTGCAAAAAATCATTTTCAAACAGCCAAACGGCATCACTACTACCCGTATCCAATAAAAGCTTTACAGGTATTTCCTTATTATCCTTAACTAAGACATGGGCACTTATATAGGCCTTTTTACGTACTACGGATAAATCTATTACACTAGAATTTTTTGATGGTCGATATGTATAACGATCAGGGTCATAAAATTTAATGGTCCTGCTCGTATAGTTAATATCCACAACAAAATCCCTGAACAGGTCATAACCAATAATACCATGAATGGGTACACCCAGATTTGGCGAGAAATTGATACCGGCATCCATAACTACATAAATATTCTGCACAGTATTCTCCACACTGCCCAATTTAACTGTATTGCCAGTAGATTTTAATGCATTTATGGGGTCACCTTCCCCTAACCCGTTAATAGTAATTTCCGTAACATTATTTAATTGAATAGAATCTTGGTCGGATAAATTAAAAAGAATTGGTGTTCCTACTCCAGAATCCAGTACAAAGGATAGCTTTGAGCCATTAACTTCAACAGGTATTACTATTAAGTTATTAATCAGCTCAAACTTGACCTTATGAAATTTCTTTCCATTGGTCAATGTATACTTCTGGGAAAAACATGCCGTTGAAAATGATAATACCCATAAGAAAACCAAAATCTTTTTTAGATGTAACACTATCGTTTTTAATTAGTTATCCTCTTCAAGATACAAAATTTATAGCTTCAACACCTTATTTTAACACCAGAAACCTTCTTCAAATAAAACCCGATTAAATTGTAATAACCATAATCATTTATCACTTTTGCGAAAAATAAATTGAATATGCCATCTGTTTCTAATAAAGGGCTTACAATGCCCCAATCACCTATAAGAAAACTAGTTCCCTTTGCAGAAAAAGCAAAAAAACAAGGAGTTAAAGTAATTCATCTTAATATTGGCCAGCCAGATATTAAAACCCCTCAGCAAGCCTTGGATGCGGTAAAAAATAATGATCTAGCCGTTTTGGAATATAGCCGTACGGAAGGATCAGAAGAGTTTAGAAGCAAAATTGCCAACTATTATATAAAAAATGACATTCCAGTAACCGCAGAAAATATTATTGTTACCACTGGTGGATCTGAAGCCTTGGCTTTCACCATGAACACTATTGCGGATACAGATGATGAAATCATCATTCCAGAGCCTTTTTATGCAAATTATAATGGATTTGCTACAGCTTGCGGTGTTACCGTAGTACCTGTGGTATCCAAATTGGAAGATAATTTTGCCCTTCCCCCTATTGAGGAGTTTGAGAAGTTGATTACGCCCCGTACCAAGGCCATTTTAATTTGTAACCCAGGGAACCCTACAGGGTATTTATACAGTAAGGAAGAAATACAAAAGTTAGCCACTTTGGTTAAAAAACACAACATCTTTCTTATTGCTGACGAGGTATACAGGGAATTCACCTATGACGATAAAACACATAACTCCATATTAAAAGAGGAAGGTTTAGAAGAGCATGCAATCGTTATTGATTCGGTTTCTAAAAGATATAGTATGTGCGGAGCCAGAATTGGTTACCTTGTTTCTAAAAACAAAGAGTTTATTGCCACCGCACTAAAATTTGCACAGGCTAGATTATCGCCCCCTACGTACGCCCAAATTGCCAGTGAAGCCGCATTGGACACTCCTGACAGCTATTTTGCAGAGGTAAAGACCGAATATGTTTCCAGAAGAAATTTGTTGATTTCTGAATTGGAGAAAATTGAGGGAATAAAAATAGCCAGACCCCAAGGTGCCTTTTATTGTATTGCAGAATTGCCCATAAAAGATGCAGACCATTTTGCACAATGGTTACTGGAAGATTTTAGAGTTGACAATGAAACCGTAATGGTAGCACCGGCAGCAGGCTTTTATGCAACAGAAGGGTTGGGTAACAATCAAATTAGAATTGCATACGTTCTAGATAAAGAAAGCTTAAAAAGAGCAGTACATATTCTCGCTGAAGCCCTTAAAAAGTATAAAGGCTAATTTTTAAAATTTAGATTAATCAGTTTAAACTTCTTCTTTTTATTTCCCATGAACAACAAATTTTCATGGGAAATATTTAAATAATTATTGGCACCGTATCCACTACTTAAATAAGCCCATATTTGCTCATCATCAAGTTTAAAAACAATACTCTCTTCCATATCCCCTGTATCATTATTTAACCTTACCGCTTTCAGAATATTATTGGAAAGAAAACTGCCATTGTATTTAGGAACCCTACTCTCTTTATTTAAATAGTTTTTTTCAGTATCGTTAAATACAAAAAACTGATTTTTATCATATACTTTCCAAACAAACCCCACATTATAATCTGTTCCTGATTGATTTTTCGGAATCTCCCTAATCCAACTTAACTGGTTTTCTTCATTGAACTTGTAAACGAATATACTTCTACTTTTTGCATCTGTCACAGCATTTCCCGTGAATTTAGAAGTTGTAAATGTTGAAGGACTTCCATTTTCAGTAACAATCACCAAGTCATTATTAGGCAAAATCTTAACTTTTCGCATTACCACTTCTTTTTGTGAATCTTCAACCCAATTTTTATTTTTCTTTTGTTTCTCAGTAAGTTCTAAAAAATTCTCTTTAGTGGGTTTAATAATATTTTTATTCACTAACTCTAATTGTTGTGTTAGCTCAACAATTTCAAAATGATAAAATAATTTACCATTAGATTTCATTTGTAATACTACCAATTTTAAATTATCATTTTCATTGTTTTGAACTAAGCTAAATTTACCCCCAAGCCTATATACTATACTTTCCTCAAAAGGCAAATCATAAGATTTTATTTTTTCATCTTTATATATTCTTTTTATCGAATACCCATTAAATGCTTTTTTATCCTCAGTATGTTTTTTACCTAAATATTTTCTTCCGGTCATATACACTGATCCATCATTACCAATTTTAATTGATGCGGTATAAAAGTGTTCTTTATGAATGGATACATCTTTTCCTCCAAATTCCTTATCCCACAGGATATTAAGATTTATATCAAAAATGGTTATTTTATATGAATTATCTGTAAATACGTTACTCACATTAGATTCAAACAGTAACAATTTACTTTTATCGGCCGACTCTTTAATTGAAAAAGAGCTGTCTTTTTTATTAGCGTTAGAATGAATTTGAATATCAGCATCAAGTGTAAAATTCTTTTCATACCTTGGCGATATACATTCCTTGTTTTTCAAAATCTGACAAAATGCTGTAAAAAGCATATATTCCGTTATCATTTTTATACAACTTATGTATATATCTATCCTTACTTTCCAAATCATGAATTATATGTAAATCTTCATCATAAACGGCCCAACTCTGCTTTGAAACAAAACCGCTATAGGTGTTTTTTACAACCAAAAGATTACCATTTTCAAGAGCAATACTTGCGGTAACCAATTCAGTATTTACTGTTTCCTTACTTTCTTCACTTAACTGATAATTAACTTTAAATTGTCCAAAAATAGAAACATTGAAAATTAGCATTGATATCGTAGTTAAAAATACCTTCATACTCTTTTTTTTAAAATTGATAATTCATAGATACAAAAACGAGTAATCTATTTATTTAGTATTGTTTTTTTATAAGTTTGCCAAGGTTTCAAATAAAATGAGCATAAAATTGATTTGAAACTTTTAAAACCATTAATGGTAAATGGAAGTAAAAGAACACTTTTCCTTAAAAAACTACAACACCTTTGGTATAGATGCCAATGCGCGATATTTTGCTGAAGTTAATTCGATTCATGCATTACAGGAGGTTTTGAGTAATGACACGTATAAGCGAAAAATTTTCATAGGCGGCGGCAGTAATATGTTACTCACAGGTGATATTGATGCTTTATTCATCTATGTTAACCTTAAAGGCAAACATATTGTACAAGAATCAGATAAGCATGTTAGCGTTAAAGTTATGGCTGGCGAGAACTGGCATGAATTAGTGCTATGGACATTAGATAATGGATTTGGAGGATTGGAAAACATGTCGCTTATTCCCGGTAATACAGGAACGGCACCCATACAGAATATTGGAGCTTATGGCGTAGAACTCAAGGACACTTTTATAGCATGTGAAGCTGTACGTATTTCTGACCAAAAATTAATGTCGTTTTCCAAGGAAGATTGTGCATTTGGCTACCGTGACTCTTTTTTTAAAAATGAGGGTAAAGATAAATTTGTCATCACCGCTGTCACTTTTTCATTTACCAAAAAAAACCACATCCTAAAAACAGGTTACGGGGCCATTGAAGAAGAATTGGCCAAAAATGCTATTACCAGCCCAACGATAAAGGATATTTCAAATGCGGTTATTGCCATACGCCAAAGTAAATTACCGGACCCCAAGGAATTAGGAAACAGTGGTAGTTTTTTTAAAAACCCAATAGTTTCCTTGGAAACGTTCAATGCTTTTATTGGCAATCATCCTAATGCTCCCTATTACAAAGTTTCTGATAATACGTATAAAATACCTGCCGGATGGCTCATTGAGCAATGTGGATATAAAGGTAAAAGGATAGGTGATGCGGGGGTACATAAAAAACAAGCGTTGGTACTCGTAAACTATGGAAAGGCCTCAGGAGAGGATATTATATGCCTGGCGGAGCAAATCATTAACGAGGTAATGAACCGTTTTAACATTAAAATTGGTCCAGAGGTCAATATCATAAAATAACCCCTGCAATAGATTACAGGGGTTATTACCAAACCAAACTAACCAAAAACAAAGTGGTAGTTACCAGCTACCAACTTATAAGATATATATCTTTATATAACGCTTAATTAACAATCAATTTTATAATTTAGCGTTTAGACATATACGGTCTAACCGGGTGGTTTGGATGTCCATTTTAAAAAAAAATAGTACATCTTTATAAATTATGAGCACGTTACTAGAAAATCATATTGTAGAGTTATTACAGGAGCGGAATGAAAAAGCAATTTCCCTTTTGTACGATAACTATGCAGACACCTTGCTGGGTGTAGCCAACAAGGTTGTAAGAGACCCGGAATTGGCCCAGGACGTAGTTCAAGAATCTTTTGTTAAAATCTGGAAAAAAGCAGATTCATACGATCCCAAAAAGGCAAAATTGTTTACGTGGCTTTTTAGGATAACCCGCAATACCGCTATAGATAAATTAAGAAGTGTAAATACAAAAACAGATAAGGAAATCCAAATAGACGTTTCTGACGTATATACGTTAGGCATAGAGAGTACAAGGCCGGAATTAATGGATGTAAAAGAACATCTAGGAAAAATTGAAGATAAGTATCAAATTGTTCTAGAAGCACTTTTTTTCCAAGGAATGACCCAACAAGAAGCAAGCGAAGAATTGGATATTCCTTTGGGCACCATTAAATCTAGGTTAAAAATAGGTTTACGTGAATTAAGTAAGATCTATGGTCCTTCACTAGTCATATTGTTATTAAACTTCGTATTATGAAAGATAAAATAAAAAAATTTCTAGACTCTGACCTTTTAGAGCAGTACCTATTGGGTACCACCACAGAACTGGAATCCTTGCAGGTAGAGCGTTATATCGCCATGTACCCAGAGGTACGTGATACGTATAATGAATTACAGGAAAACTTGGAACTTTTTGCCAAGCAATATGCCATAGAAGCCCCACAAGGGCTAAAGGATAAAATCCATTCCAGAATTAAATCTGAGCGCAGGGGTAGAAAAAAATTCTTCAATTACGCCATTGCGGCAAGTATAGCTGCAATTATGTTTGCCGGTATTTCAACTTTTTTCTGGAACCAGAACCAAGGCTTACAGGAAGAAAATAGTGTGGTGAGCAATAAGATAAAGTTGTTGGAAGAAAATATGAAAGAACAATTAGAGGATGTTCGTAACCAATTTATTGTTCTTAACAACCCACAGACCAAAAAGTATAATGTAAAGGGCAATCAAAAAGCTAAAGAACTAAAAGCTGTTGCCTACATTAACCCGGTCAAGAAATTATCGTATATCAATGTTAGCAAACTACCTAACATACCGGAAAGCCAATGTTTTCAAATGTGGGCCGAGGTCAACGGTAAAATGATCAACTTAGGTGTAATCGAAGAAGCGGGCGACCAACAAAAGTTGATGGCCTTACCTTATGCAGATAATGCAGTTGGCTATATCACCATTGAACAAAAAGGAGGCAACCACACCCCTAACGTAGATAATATAGTTGCCAATATAGCGTATTAGACAATTACAACATAAAGAATTCTTAAAGCCCCTATTTTGGGGCTTTATTTTTTATCTTTGTACAAAATAAGCATATGAAACTAATATTTTTAACCATTGGCTTGCTAGCTTTGGCGTTTGCCGGTATCGCCATAAAAATATGGGCAAAGAAAAATGGTGAATTTGCAGGTACTTGTGCAAGTCAAAGTCCCTATTTAAATCAAGACGGACAAGCTTGCGGTATGTGCGGCAAATTACCAAGCGAACAAGATTGTAAAAAGGATACCATTACAGAATAAGAATTTAAATTTGTAAATTGAGTTCCCACAAAATAGTTATTTGAATAACGCAGACGAATTAGAAACAACAATACTTAAGGCCAAGAAAGGCAATCAAATTGCTTTTAGTCGCTTGTTGGATATGTTTTGGAACGATGTCTATGGTTTTCAATTAAAACGCACAGAAAACGAAAACGATTCTGAGGATATTACCATACAAACCTTCTCCAAGGCATTTGATAAAATACACACCTATAATGACAAGTATGTATTTAAAACTTGGTTGATTACCATATCCAAAAATATACACATTGACCTTGTTCGAAAACGTAAAAAAAGTTTACTGGACTCTAGAAGTAATTCTGAAGTCATAACCTCGGTTTTGGACGTTGCGCCCACAATGGAAGATCAACTGATCCAAGAGCAGAATCTGGCAGATTTATTGCGCGATATCAAAAAGTTAAAGCCCCATTACCAAGAGATAATCAATTTAAGATATTTTCAAGAACTAAGCTATGCAGATATTGCAACAGCCTTGAACGAACCCATGAACAATGTAAAGGTAAAGTTGCTACGTGCAAAAAAACTGCTTCTTGAAATTATCAAAAATCGTAAATAAATAGCCTTAGCCATTTTTAAAATCAATTCTTTTACAGAAGAAATTAGTCCAAACAATCTCCTTTAACGAGACTTTTTTAGTTCGTATATTTGTATTAAAATTAAAGCATGTCCACAGTCTTAAAAGAAAATGTAGCTCCACCAAAAGGCAAACCAAAATGGTTACGGGTAAAGTTGCCAACCGGTAAAAAATACACCCAGCTACGTGGTTTGGTAGATAAATACGATCTACATACCATTTGTACAAGTGGTAGTTGTCCTAACATGGGCGAGTGCTGGGGAGAAGGAACTGCAACATTTATGATTTTAGGTAATGTATGCACCAGGTCCTGTGGATTTTGCGGGGTTAAAACCGGTAGACCTGAAAATGTAGATTGGGCAGAACCTGAAAAAGTGGCCCGTTCCATTAAAATAATGGGTATAAAACATGCGGTTGTAACCTCGGTAGATAGAGACGACCTTAAGGATATGGGCTCTATAATTTGGGCGGAAACAGTAAAGGCAATACGGAGAATGAACCCAAATACCACATTAGAAACCTTAATACCCGATTTTCAAGGAATTGAAAAACATTTGGATAGAATTGTGGCCGTTTCTCCAGAAGTGGTCAGCCATAATATGGAAACCGTTAAGCGGTTAACTAGGGAAGTTCGTATACAAGCTAAATACGACCGTAGCCTAGAAGTACTCAACTACTTAAAAAAGGAAGGCATCAATAGAACTAAGTCTGGTATTATGTTAGGACTTGGCGAACATGAAGATGAAGTGATTACCGCCCTAGCGGATCTACGCAAAGTTGATGTAGACGTGGTAACCATTGGGCAATATTTACAGCCGTCTAAGAAGCATTTACCCGTAAAGGAATTTATTACTCCAGAGCAGTTTAAAAAATATGAGGAGATTGGTCTTGAAATGGGTTTTAGACATGTTGAAAGTGGTGCCTTGGTAAGATCTTCTTACAAAGCACACAAGCATATACTATAATTTTAAAAATCCACTGATCCTTATACACGAATCAATCGGTTCATGAAATAGGATGATAGATATAATTTACCCTCGGTTGACCAATGCAAAAAATTAATATTGGCATTAATGGTTTTGGTAGAATTGGCAGAACCCTTTTTAGGCTATTACTACAACATGACCATTTAAATGTGGTTGCTATAAATGATTTGGCAGACGCCAGAACACTAGCCCATTTGTTAAAATATGACAGTATTCATGGTTCCTTACATCATGAAATTAAGACCACGGACAAGGGTATACAAATAGAAGAACGGGAAATTGCATTGACCAATCACGATCATCCATCTAAAATAGAATGGTCCAAGAACAAGGTTGACCTAGTAGTAGAATGCACCGGTAAATTCAAGGAAAGGCCAACATTATCGCACCATATAAAAAATGGGGCAAAGAAAGTAATTCTATCGGTTCCACCTACAGAGGAGGATATTAAAATGATTGTTTTTGGAATTAATGAAAATACGTTGTCCGCTTCTGACGATATTGTATCCAATGCCTCCTGCACCACCAATAATGCAGCCCCAATGATAAAGGTAGTCAATGACCTTTGCGGCATTGAACAAGCTTATATTACCACTATTCACTCCTATACAACGGACCAAAGCCTACATGACCAACCCCATAGAGATTTACGAAGGGCACGTGCGGCAGCACAGTCTATTGTACCTACCACCACAGGTGCGGCAAAAGCCTTGACCAGGGTGTTTCCACAATTGGCAGATGTTATAGGTGGCTGTGGCATTAGAGTGCCCGTTCCTAATGGATCTTTAACAGATATTACCCTGAATGTCAAAAGAAACACCTCTATTGAAGAAATAAACAATACATTTGAAAAAGCGGCGCAAACTGAATTTAAGAATATACTTTACTATACAAAAGACCCTATAGTTTCTATTGATATAAACAATAGTTGTTATTCTTGTACGTTTGATTCTTTAATGACTTCGGTTATTGGCAGAATGGTCAAAATCATTGGCTGGTACGATAATGAAACCGGATATAGTTGCAGAATTATCGATTTAATTAATTTTATGAACGGCAAAAATTATATTTGAAATCCATCATTTCACATAAGGCCATACTTTTTTTATGGGTTCCATTATTTTATATAATGGCTTCCACGACCGCTCTTTGCCAAGATTTTGTACCGCCCAAAGAAATTCAACCTTATTTTGATCAAGCTAGAACCTTTAGAAATCAGAATAAGATAGACCTGGCCCTTGAAACCTTAAACACTGCCGCAACAGAAGCTGAAAAAAGTGAAGATGTAAAATCCTTAATAGATAGTTTGCATGAGCTGGCTCTCCTCTATTTAAAAATTGATAAAGAAGGCGATACTGAATTTTATTGGGACCGCGCCAGCGTATTGCTAAAGGATATTGCATACCCATATGGAGATGCCATGCATAAATATATAGAGGCTATTCTTCTCTATAGAAGCAAACGTAATTTTCAAGCCTTGTTCATGATCAATGAAGCCAAACAGCTTAATAATGATCGGAATTTTTTCAATAACCTAATTTTGACAGAGGCCAAGATTTATATCAATCTTGAAAAATATGAGAGCGCTACTAAAAACCTAAATTCATTAATCGTAAATACAGATGTTTACGAAAAGGAATATTTGGCCACACAAGCTTATTTAACACTAGCAGAACTAAACTTAAGGACCAATAATTTAACGGAGTCTGCTAAAAATGGGGAAAATGCACTTGCCCTGGCAAAACAAAACGGTTTTTTGGTAGATATCAAAGATGCCAACTCTTTACTAACCAGTGTTTATGAAAAGTTAGGATTGTATCAGAAATCATTGGAAAACAGTCAGAACTTAGTAAAATTAAAGGATTCTATTTTTAATGTCGATAAAATTAAAATTGAGGCAAAGACCGCAGATAAAATAAGGGACGATTATAAAACCGAGGAAATTGCCCGGCAAGAAAAGAAAATTGAGGAACTGCAAGAATCTCAAAATAGGTCTGAGTTCACCACGATCTTAATTAGTTCATTTTTGATTATTATTTCTTTACTGGCGGTGACGCTTTATAGAAACAATCAAATAAAACTTAAGACAAACGATCTTTTACAAACAAAGAACAAAGAGCTGCAAATTGCTAGGGATGGAGCGGTACAGGCTATGGAAGCCAAAACAAATTTCCTATCCACGGTTAGCCACGAGCTTAGAACACCTCTTTACGCGGTTACGGGCCTTACTCATTTATTACTCGAGGAAAACCCAGAAGAACACCAAAAGGAACACTTAAAAGCCTTAAAATTCTCAGGGGACTATTTGCTTAATTTTATTAATGATATTCTACATATCAATAAAATTGATGCCAATAAATTGGAGCCCTTGAATATGGAGTTCAACCTTAAAAAGGTCATTAATGAAGTTATAAACTCATTATCTCAAAGCGCCAAAGCGAACAAAACAAAGTTAATCTTGGATTATGACGAAAGTATACCGGGACATTTAATGAGCGACCCTTTAAAGCTTTCCCAAATCTTTATGAACCTTATAGGTAATGCCATAAAATTCACCAAAGGCGGCGAAGTTAGGATCACCACCAAACTTTTGACTAAAGCCAAGGACCAGGTCAGGATATATTTTGAAGTTCATGATAACGGCATAGGAATTTCCAAAGAAAAGCAAAAAAGTATTTTTGAAGGTTTTGAACAAGGTTCCATACAAATTAACAGGGAATATGGTGGTACCGGACTAGGCCTTACCATTGTTAAAAGCTTATTGGGTCTGTTCAATAGTAAAATAGAACTGGATAGCACCTTAGGTGAAGGAAGTTCTTTTTCTTTTGAGATTGCAATGACCAGTATGGAAGACCTTCCGGAAGACTTTGTTTTGGAGGAAGCACAAAAAGATTATGATTTTAAAAATCTTCATCTCCTAATTGTTGAAGATAATAAAATTAACCAGGTCATTACCAAAAAAATGCTTTCCAAAAAAGAAATGACCAGTGACATTGCCAATAATGGTCATGAGGCTATTACTTTGGCACAGGAAAATGTATATGACGCTATTTTAATGGACATCCATATGCCCGGAATAAGTGGCGAAGAGGCAACCATAGAAATAAGAAAGTTCAATCAAGATACTCCAATTATTGCATTAACCGCCATTTCCTTAGATGACAGCTTGGAGAGTTTCTATGCCGCAGGATGTAATGATGTAGTCACCAAACCATTTAAACCCGAAGTATTTTATCAAAAAATTGGTGAAAACATTTTTGATAAAAAATCTAGCTCAATTTCATAAAGTTATCTAATTCTTTTTGGAACAATGCCTTATCCTTGGTATTAAATGAGTGTGATACTTCTATAAAATGCAAATTATCCACTTTGGATTTTAACCTTACATAATCCTTTTCCGTCGTTAATATGCACTCTTTTTGTTTTAACTGCGCCACCTCCTGATCAGTAAAATAATGGTGATCGCTAAACTTTAAGTGTTCAAAAACGAGTCCTTCTTCCTTTAAAAACGTTATTAAAGGTTCAGGGTTGGCAATACCGGTTACCAAAGTTACTTGGGTACCTAAGAGCTCGTCCAAATAGATCTCATTACCCTTTAGCTGCTTATTATACGCTAAATGACCAAATAATACTTGCTGGTTTTCTTTAGGACGAATTTTATTTCTAATGGTCTCCTTTTCTTTTATGGATAAATCTACAGGACATTTGGTCACTACAATGATATTGGCCCTTTTTGCTTCGCCCTTTGCATCCCTTAAATTTCCAGTAGGCAAATACCAGTCATCAACATACAGATTTTCAAAGGCGGTTAGGAGTATTGAGAAACCAGGTTGTACCTTTCTATGTTGAAAGGCATCGTCTAGAAGAATGACGTCCGGATTTGTTTTTTCTTGCAATAAGGTTATGCCGTTTCTTCTATCGGCATCTACGGCAACAGCTACTTCTGGAAATTTATTTTTTAATTGATAGGGTTCATCGCCCATATCTTCTACTGTGATAGTATCTGTGGATAATAAAAACCCTTTGGATTTTCGCTTATATCCCCTACTTAAAATAGCAATATCATATGTATGTTGCAATGACGCCACCAACCATTCTATCATTGGGGTCTTGCCCGTACCCCCCACACTTAAATTACCTACACAAATGGTTTTTACGGTAAAAGCTTTTGATGAAAAAATACCCCAATCAAAACATCTATTTCTTAAATAGATGATAAGACCATAAATTAATGAAAAGGGAAAAAGAAGTTTTCGTACTACCTGCATTAGTACGAAATTATAATAATTTATCTTTGAATATCTTATTTTTCAACAAAATGACAATAAACGACATTACAAATATTTTAGAGGAGTTTGCCCCACTAGACTTTGCTGAGGATTTTGACAATGTAGGCCTTTTAGTAGGAAATGCATCTACAGAGGTAACCGGTGTACTGGTAACATTGGACACTTTAGAAAATGTGGTCGATGAAGCTATTTCCAAAAATTGTAATTTGATCGTGAGCTTTCATCCTATTATTTTTGGGGGATTAAAAAAAATTACCGGTAAAAATTATGTAGAGCGTGTAGTGATCAAGGCCATAAAAAATGACATTGCCATATATGCCAACCATACGGCCTTGGATAATGCACGACATGGCGTAAATGCCAAAATATGTGAAGTTTTGGGCCTTGGCAACACTAAAATTCTACTTCCTCAAAAATCTACATTTAAAAAAATAACGACCTATGTACCGGTTGAGAGCGTTGAAGATGTAAAGCGTGCTATTTTTACCGCTGGTGCAGGTGAAATTGGCAACTATTCTAACTGCAGTTTTACGGTTGAAGGCACAGGTAGCTATAAAGCAAATAGGGAAGCCAACCCTACTAAGGGCACTATAGGGGAAAACCATAAGGAACAAGAAATGATGCTTACCTGTGTTATGCCAAAAAACAAGACCAAGTCCGTGGTAGATGCACTGTTGCACAGCCACCCTTATGAGGAAGTGGCCTATGACATTCAAACCTTGGACAATAGCAACCCTTATATTGGTATGGGTATGGTGGGCGAATTGGAAATAGCAGTACCAGAAGCCCAATTTTTAAGTGATTTGAAACTGAAAATGAAAACCCCGATCGTTAGACACTCAAATTTTTTAAACAGACCCATTAAAAAAGTGGCGGTACTTGGTGGAAGTGGATCGTTTGCCATTAGCGCTGCAAAGTCAGCAGGAGCGGACATTTTCATTACTGCAGACCTTAAATACCATCAATTTTACGAGGCTGAAAACCAAATTGTTCTGGCAGATATTGGACACTTTGAAACTGAGCAGTTTACAAAAAACCTTTTAGTTGATTATCTTACAAAAAAAATTCCTAATTTTGCAGTCCATTTATCGGAAAGTATAACAAATCCCATCAATTATTTTTAATATGGCAAAAAAAGAAGATTCCTCTGTAGAAGCAAAGTTAAGAGCATTATATGATTTGCAATTAATTGATTCTAGAGTCGATGAAATAAGGAATGTTCGTGGTGAACTACCTTTAGAAGTAGAAGATTTGGAAGATGAAGTCCTAGGCCTAAAAACGAGAATGGATAAACTTAAAACTGATTTAGAGAACATCAACTTCGAAATCGGCGCCAAGAAAAATCTAATTGAAGAAGCAAAGGCCCTAATCAAAAAATACGGCGAGCAACAAAAAAATGTTCGTAACAGTAGAGAATTCAATTCTATTAGTAAAGAATTGGAATTTCAAGAACTGGAAATACAATTGGCAGAAAAGAACATTAAAGAGTTCAAGGCCCAAATAGACCAAAAGAAAGCTGTAATAGCAGATACTAAAGAGCGTTTAGCGGAACGTGAGGCCCATTTAAAACATAAGAAGGGTGAGTTGAACGCCATTTTGGCCGAAACGGAAAAAGAGGAAAAAGCCTTATTGGAAGAATCTATCAAATTTCAGGATAAGATAGAAGAGCGTTTGGTAAAAGCTTACGCACGTATTCGTAAAAACGTAAAGAACGGTTTAGCGGTCGTTCCTATTGAAAGAGGTGCTTCCGGTGGTTCTTTCTTCACCATTCCACCACAAGTTCAGGTAGAAATTGCTTCTAGAAAGAAAATTATAACAGATGAGCATAGTGGTCGTATTTTGGTTGATCCAACATTAGCCGAAGAGGAAAGCGAAAAAATGCAAAAAATGTTCGCCAAGCTTTAAGAGCATTATATCATAAGATTATTAAAAGGCCATCATTTAAATTGATGGCTTTTTTTAATTATATTATTATGAATGAGAACATTACACTATTTTATACTATTATTTGTAATTTTTCAACTACAAATGTGCAACGGCCAAACCTTCAAGGACTTTAAATGGAGTAACAGGATACTCATCTTAACCAATGACCAAAACCACTCCCATGAAATAGACCTTGCCGTTCAAGACATCAACAATGCTAAGCTAGGCGTGCAAGAAAGAGACCTTAAGGTATATATTCTAAGAGATGGTAAATTGTATACTACGGAAATGGAGTTGCTAGCCCTTGAACCCACCAATAACCTTAATGAAATACAGGAAGGTTATATTTTAATTGGTAAAGATGGAGGTATAAAAACCAACAAACCATATCCTTTGGCACTGAAAGAACTTTTTGATTTAATAGATAGCATGCCTATGAGAAAATCTGAAATGAAATCAAGAAACTGATTGTCCTAAAAGTTCCAATATTTTCTCTTCCACTTCCCTAGTGTCCCATTTTTTATCCAAATCGGGTATTTTCATTACCTGTTTCATAATGGCCTCTTGCGCATCGCCTTCTGCCAGCGCTTCCGCATAGGGTCTTTGGGAAAATGTTACCCTACTATATGCGGGAATCCATTTATCCGGATATTTTGATGCAAAATGTTTTTCAATTTTCTTTTGTAACAAAAAGTTGGTGTCAGCGGTCTTACTGCTCATTTCAACAAAGTTGCGGTAACTTAATTCTGCAATGGCATCTGCATTTGGTTTTCTTTTCTCCTGGTAGGTTTGGAAAATCTTTTCCCAATCATTGCCTATTTCTTGAATAATTTGATCTAGAACAAAAATATCCTCAAAGCCGGCATTCATTCCTTGACCATAAAAAGGTACCACTGCGTGAGCAGAATCTCCTACTAAGGCTACCTTGTTCCAATAGGTCCAAGGGTAACATTTCATGGTCACCATGGCACTGGTAGGGTTCTTAAAAAAGTCTTCCGTTAAATTTTCTATCTCATTTTTTACATTGGGAAAATAGGTAGTAAAAAACAATACCGCGTCTTTCTTGGTCTTTATACTTTCAAAAGATACTTCACCTTCAAACGGCATGAACAAGGTACATGTAAAACTACCATCTAAATTGGGCATGGCAATAAACATAAATTTTCCCCGTGGCCATATATGAAATGAATGTTTATCTAATTTATGTGAGCCATCTGCATTTGCCGGTATGGTAAGTTCCTTGTAGCCTACGTCTATAAAATCCTGTGAATAATCAAACCTACTGCGGCGCTGCATTTTATGGCGTACCCTAGAAAAAGCTCCGTCACAGCCAAATACCAAATCAAAGGCATATGCTTTCCACTCTCCTTTTTCACTGTCGCCGGTAAATATTTTGGCTTCGGGTAAATCTATATCCCAAACTTTTTCTTCAAAACGAAAATCTACACCATTTTTTTCCGCAAGATCAATCATCTTCCTGTTCAATACGCCTCTTGATATTGACCAAATAGCTTCACCGTCCTTTCCATATTTCTGATAATATTGCGGTTTCCCTATAACATGCATGGCACGCTTATCTAAAGGAATGGCAATTGTTTTAATTTCGTCTTCCAGGCCAACCGCCTTTAAAGCGTTCCACCCCCTATTGCTCATGGCCAGGTTAATGGATCTTCCTGAAAATTCAATATTCCTAATATCAGGTCTTCTGTCGAATACGGTAATCTTATGTCCGTATCTTTTTAAATAAATTGCCAGTAAGGAACCTACTAATCCAGAGCCTATAATGGCTATATTTTTTCTTTCTTGGGTCATGCGTGAGGCTTTCTGCCATCATTAAGTGAATGTTAAATGTAGCAAATATTGAACTATTTATAGTACTCATTGCGTAAACTAAACAAATCATATTGGAATTCTTACAATAATTATGTTTAACTTTATTTTAATTTTATTAAACAACTTTTATTTTGAAACATTTTGATACTACGGCATTGCAAAAACTTCCCAGTAGAAACAGGGCTCACCTCATCAATACGTGTACCGGATATAAACCTGCAAATTTAATTGGGTCTAAGGACAAGAAGGGTACTACCAATTTAGCTGTTTTTAACTCCGTAGTCCATATAGGTAGCCATCCAGCTATGTTAGGTTTTATTCTTAGGCCATTGACCGTTAGAAGAGATACCTACGAAAACTTTAAGGAAACGGGATTTTTTACCGTAAATCAAATTAATACTTCCATCATCAAAAAAGCCCATCATACCGCCGCCAGCTATGAAGAGGATATTTCGGAATTTTCAACTTCTGGCTTGACCGAGATGTATCTAGATAATTTCTACGCACCCTATGTGGAGGAGAGTAAAATTAAAATCGGATGCAAATATATCAATGAATATACCATTAAGGAAAATGGCTGCCTGTTGATCATTGGGGCTATAGAGCACCTCTACATTTCAGAGAATTATATAGCAGAAGATGGCTGGGTACATCTGGATCAATTAGATACTGCGGCTATAATAGGACTAGATGGTTATGCCCTACCCAAATTATTAGACAGGTTCAATTATCAAAAGCCAAACGAACCTACCAAATCCATACGGTAATGGCCCATAAAAAAAAGTATTTACCCACTAAAATCTGCCTAGTTAGCAGTAGGCCGTTCAGTTGGCGCAAAAAATGGGAAAACAATTGGGAAGCGGTTAAATACTGTAGCGAAAAATGTAGAAGAAGTAAGTAATAGCATACTACCGTATTATGAATACAATTATTTGGTTTAGAAACGACTTAAGAGTTCAGGACAATGTCTCATTGCTCCATGCCATGAAAGGCAAAAAGGTACTGGCTTATTATTGTTTTGAATCGGTTTTTTTTCAGGAAGACGAATACGGATTCAAAAGAACGGAGCATTTTAGGGCAAAGTTTTTAATAGAAACAATTACAGTATTAAAAGAGCAATTAAAAAAGCTAAATATTCCCTTGTTCGTCTATCAGGGTGAATCATCCAAACACCTTGTAAACTTGATTAATTTGCACCAAATTGATAGTGTATATGTACAACGAGAATGGACAAGGGATGAACGGGCCATACTCAATTCAGTAAAAAACAAGCTTACTACGACCAAATTCTTTGAAAACTTTGACCAATTTCTATTTCACCCTGAGGATGTACCTTACGCTTCCTATGACTCCATACCTGAAATATTCACAAGTTTCAGGAAAAAATGCGAACACCTTGTAAAGGTTAGACCTATACATAGGGTAACAAAAAAACTGCCTTTGGAAAATAATGTAGAAAACAATACCCATATACCTACTTTACAAGAATTAGGCTTAGTAAGTTTTACTGTTGATGACCGTACCGCTTTTCCTTTTAAGGGAGGTACTGTAGAGGCTCAAAAGCGTATGGACCACTATTTTTGGAAATCAAAGAAATTGGCTGTTTACAAAAAAACAAGAAACGGACTTATAGGTATAGATTACAGCTCCAAATTATCCGCTTGGTTGGCAAATGGTAGCCTCTCCCCTAGAATGATTTACTGGGAAGTCAAGAATTTTGAAAATGAAATCACTAAAAATCAGGATACTTATTGGCTGATTTTTGAACTTATTTGGCGCGATTTTTTTAAATATATCTCCCTAAAACACCAAAACAGTATATTTCATAAAGGGGGTATATTAAATAAGGAGTATGATTGGCGATCCAATGATACTATAAAAACTGATTGGATCAACGGAATAACCAAGGAACCTTTTGTCAATGCCAATATGAAAGAATTAAAATTAACCGGGTGGATGAGCAACAGGGGCAGACAAAATGTGGCTAGTTTTTGGTCTAAAGCACAACAGCAAGATTGGCGCATTGGTGCTGCCTACTTTGAAAGTATGCTCATTGACTATGATGTACATAGCAATTATGGTAATTGGATGTATGCCAGTGGTGTGGGCAGCGACCCAAGGGATAGAACATTCAATATAAAATTACAAGCAGAGCGCTATGATGGTAACGGTAAGTACCAACGCTTATGGTTACAGGATACTTTATTCTAATACCATAGCGCCCTAAACACCATACACTTATATTTTAAAAATTAGAAAATGAAAACCTTACGCTTAATTCTTGGCGATCAATTAAACCAAAATCATTCATGGTTCAATACTGTTGATGAAAATGTCATTTACATCATGGCAGAAATGAAGCAGGAGACAGATTATGTAAAACATCATATTCAAAAAGTAGTGGCATTTTTTATGGCCATGCGCCATTTTAAAGAGCAACTAACGTCTAAAGGGCATCATTTTATTTACTTTACCATTACCCATCCAGAAAATCCACAAGAACTTAAGGAATTAATTACTCAGGCCATTGAGAAGAATCAAATTGAAAAGTTTGAATACCTACTACCCGATGAGTATAGACTGGATCAACAACTACGTACTATTTGTAATGAACTTACTATTGCAACATCTTACTATGATACGGAACACTTTTATACCACTAGATTACAATTAAAAGAATTTTTTAAGGGAAAGAAGCAATTGATCATGGAAAGCTTTTACAGAATGATGCGGAAAAAACATAACATCATGATGGTAAACGATCAACCGGAAGGCGGTAAATGGAACTTTGACCATGCCAATCGTAAAAAGTGGAAAGGTCAGCCCACCATACCCCATGAAAGAGGGTTTAGGAAAAACGTTACCGATATTCTTAAAGAATTGGAAGAAGCCCATGTTAAAACCTTTGGGTCTATTGACCCTGAACAATTTAGCTGGCCCGTTACCAGGGCAGACTGTCTTTCCGTACTAAACTATTTCTGCAATGAACTTTTGGTGCATTTTGGCGACTACCAAGATGCCATGCATGAAGAACAAAAGTTTTTGTTTCATTCACGCCTATCGTTTGCCATGAACGCTAAAATACTCTCCCCAAAAGAGGTAATCAACAAAGTGCTAGGTCATTATTATGACCATAAAGAGGATATACATATTTCTCAGGTAGAAGGGTTTATACGTCAAATTCTTGGGTGGCGAGAATATATGAGAGGTATTTATTGGAAAGAAATGCCAGAATATAAGACCTTGAACAAATTAAAGAATACCAATTCATTACCAGATTTTTATTGGACAGGCAACACTAAAATGAATTGTTTAAAACACGCTATTGGCCAAAGTTTGGATGCCGCTTATGCACACCATATTCAGCGACTTATGGTTATCGGTAATTTTTCATTGTTAACACAGATGCACCCAGACGAGGTGGACCAATGGTACCTTGGTGTATATATAGATGCCATAGAATGGGTAGAAATTACCAATACAAGAGGTATGAGCCAATTTGCGGACGGCGGTATCGTAGCCACCAAGCCTTATATAAGCAGTGCCAATTATATACATAAAATGAGTAATTATTGTGGAAATTGCCATTACAGCCACACAAAAAAAACCGGTGATGATGCCTGCCCCTTCAATGCTTTATATTGGAACTTCTTGGCAGAAAAAAGAAACCATTTTAAAGATAATCAACGCATGAAAATGATGCTATCCCTATTGGACAAAATGGAAGGAAAAAAATTAGCGGAACTGCAAAAAAGAGCACATGAAATCATTCAAAATCCCGAAGCATACTAAACGCCAATATGTGTTAAAATTGAACATTGGCAACATCTAATTTTACATCGCATTAGCTCAACAAAAGACCACATAAACCAACTTGCATAAATTCCTGTAAAAAACTTGTTTATTTTAGGTTCTGAAAATTCAAAATTCCGAAACTTCTTACAAATCCTGATAGTGGTATTTCAAGATATTTTACAAATTAAAAACGCTCTTATCCCCTAGTATAAAGTTGACAATCGATAAACGACTTTAAGTTATCGACAAAGTAATTTTAACACTTTTCACTACAGACTTACAACAATTACAAAGTTTAAAAATTACCATTAACTACTTGATTCATCATTTTTAGGCCTTCTCACAAATATTTTTTAATATATTGATTATCAGTTATTTAACTGAGTAAATTAAAAACTTGTTAAAATTTTAATTTTACACACGTAAGAAAATTATATCAAACAAAAAACCACAACTTTTTCTTGCTACACAACAACAATTTAATTTTAAGGTTTTATCAGCGTTATTTTGCTATTGTCCGTTTTTGGCAGATTGTCTGTCATCTGCGTACAGTTTGAACATGAGTCTAGAAAATTCATTTAATAAGGAATGGTCTAACAACCGAGTTCAAATTTTGACATTTAGATACTTTAAAAAACGTTGAGCATGATTTTAAAACCGTGTTCAGCCAAGTAAAGTTTAAGAAATGATAGTTTCTGATAATCGACCTATGACCAAAAATTTTATTGCAGCCATAGCCTGCGCTTTTTTTTGCTTGACCAGCACAATTCTATCGGCCCAATGTGAAAATAGTAATGGTGGTTTTGAAAGCGGTACCACCAACTATGTATTTGGACCCGGGTCTGCTATAGAAAGTAATCCTGTTCATGTGCTCAATGGTAGTTCTGCTGCCTCCTTACCCGCTACTGGCGGTGTGATAACCACAGTGGGTTACCTAATTAGCGAGGGAGAAACCCTTAATTTTAGTCTATTTAATAAGGTATTCGGAACAACGGGAGACGTAGACGTATCCGTTAATTTTTATAATGGTGGCGGAAATTTAAGAGGAACCGAGAATTTAACTATTCCTACGAACGCCAACGGCAACTATAAACAAAATGATTTTACGGCTACAGCTCCAAACGGAACATCGTACTTTGAAATTGAAATACTCAACAACACCAACGATATTGTTTATATTGATGATGTTTGCTTTGGATATCTTAGGGAAATATGTGGAAATGGCATTGATGATGATGGTGATGGCGATGTAGATGAATATTGTTATAGTATATCAGATGCCAGCGTATCTGAAGGTGGGGTAATGACATTTACCCTTTCTACTACAACGGCAGAGTTCTTTTCAAGCCGAACTTTTGACCTTACTTACGTAAACCTTACTACAACAGATGCCGATTATACCGGACCTGCACAAGTTACAATAAACCCGTTTTCAACTTCAAGAACATTTCAGGTCACTGCGGAGAACGATGATTGGGTAGAGGCTACGGAACAACAATTTGCCATTTATTTTACTAGAAGCACCGGTGAGGTCAATTATGAAAAACGCCAGGGTATAGGAACCATAACCGATACCGATGTAGCCTATGTAACAGGTGGTAATTATGATGTAAGCGAAGGAGACACCATTGCCTATACGCTTAGGTTATCTACAGATTCCAATAGTGGAGGGCAGCAATATGTGGGGATTGAGGATGCCTATACGGTAGATTTTGAAGTTTTGGAATTCCCAGGTTCCGTTAGTCCGGCCAGTGATGGTACGGATTTTAATGCGTTTACCACCACTGCAACATTTCCTGCCGGATCAATTGCCGGGACAGAAATAATCATCAATATCCCTACCATTGAAGATACTTTGGTAGAGCCGTCAGAAGAATTTCACGGCGTAAAATCACAAAATTCCGCAGAAGCCACAAAATATGGCTCAGGTCCTTCCAGGGTTTCCATTAATAACGAGAATTCGTCTTTAAGGATTCATGATAACGATGCGGCCACCATAAGTATAACGGATGCCACTGTACTGGAGAATGCAGGTACAGCCAATATTGCCTTTACATTGAACGGATCCGTTCAGAACCCTTTTGATATTGACTACGCTACTGCCGACAATACTGCTGTGGCCACAACGGATTATACCACGGATTCCGGTAACATTTCCTTTACAGGGACCAACGCAGAAACACATGCGATAAATCTCAGTATCACGGACGACTCAGTTACAGAATTACAAGAAAATTTTATCGTTAACCCAGTATACAATACTGCCCCGGTAGGATTAAATAACTATGTGCCCCAACAAATAACCTTTGTTCCCAGCGCGGCAACGATTACTATTAATGATGATGACCTTGATACCGATAACGATGGTATAAGGGATGCCGTGGATATAGATGATGATAACGACGGTATTCTTGACACTAATGAAGCTATTGAATGCATAGATGATGATTATCTGGCATGGGAATTTAATTCTCCTCCTGGTAACAGAGCGGTAGATTATGTACAGAATCCAGCAATTACCAATTGGTTAATTTCCTCTGCTTCTGATATTGTAATTGGTAGCGGACTTACAGATGCTTCTCCGGGTACGGAGTTACAGATTACGGACCTAGAGGGCGCCAACTATCCGGAAGCAGTCGTAAACAATGATTATATAGAAATAAGTTTTACCACTGCCAGTAATTTGACTTACCCGGTCATGGAAAGAATGGGTGTTAATTGGTACCAAAATTCCGATGGTACTACTATTGGTAATGCTTATGATGCGGCCATTGCCATATCTAAAGATAATTTTGTAACCTCTACCTTGTTGAATTCTGATGTTAGGGTTCATTATCCTACTAATGGGGTTTCTGAGTTTTTTGATTTAACACAGTCCGGGGTACAATATAATTTAGAAGAAAATACCACGTATACCGTTCGTATTTACGCCTATAACCAACAATCTGATGGTAATGTGGCATATTCCGTTTTTGATGATTTGACCCTAAGGTTGTCATCATGTTTGGAGCGTGATACGGATGGGGACAATATTCCCGACCAATTAGATAACGATAGTGACAATGATAATTGTGTAGATGCGGTAGAAGCCGGACATACAGATCCAGATGCAGATGATTATTTAGGCAATTCGCCAGTGACAGTAAATGCTCAGGGCCAAGTTACGGGCCAAGGCGGGTATACAGGAGTAAGCGGAAATGAAATTGTGGCAACGGAAACAACCGTAAATGTTCCACCTTCCAATTCTACGGTCAACGAAGGCGGTTCAACTACTTTTTCCATAGATGTATCTGCCATAAATACAACAAATTTTGCTTCAAGTACTCCGGTCTATTCCGGTCCTGGAAGTTCTGATTCTTCTAGCGAACTAAACTATCAATGGCAGGAAAATGGTGTAAATCTTAGTGATAACGGGGTATACAGTGGTGTAACCACCAATACCTTGGCGATAAGCGATGTTTCTGGTTTAAGTGGAAATACGTATACGGTAATCGTTACCCATAATGACCATATATGCACCAATATTCAACACTCTGCAACCCTAACCACTGTTGATATTTGTGATCCGGTAGCATCAGGATATACAGATACGGATGGTGATGGTCTAACGGATATTTGTGATCAAGATGATGATAATGATGGTATTTCAGATACTGAAGAATGCCCCATTGTACCTGTAGATTTTAGTGCAATTGAATCTGACCCCATAAATGTGGGCGATACATCCGTCAGTTTTTCCAATGATATCAACGGTAATGCCTTACCATTGACCTTGAGTATTGCTAATATTACAAGTTATGGCGCTACAGATGTAGGTGTCCTTTCCGAGAATTCTGGATCAATATTAAGATTTCAAGACGCCAATGGGGTAACCTCCGGTACTGGGTATTCTGCGGAATTACAGTTTTCAGAGCCTTCCAATTTCAGATTTGGTGCAGATAATACATTGGGGAATTCCAATATCAATCAATCGGATAGATTCATCATTACTCCTATCAACCCTTCCGCAGATTTTAAATGGATCGTTATATCCAGTGCAGCTGCGGATATTACTACGGTGAATAATGAAATGACCATAACTGGGGACAGTAGCTCCGGTAACCTAGGAAATACCCCTTTCGCTGAATTTGATATTACCATTTCAGGTACAGTAGAAGGATTGATCGTATATCATGAAGCCAACTTCTCCGCGCCTTCCCCTAGTGGTGTTAATTCCGGTAGATTTTCTTTTTCTTTCTGCCCAGATTCTGACAATGATAATATTCCTGATAGTCTTGAAACGGATAGTGACGGTGATGGTTGTGCAGATACGGTAGAAGCTGGTTTTACTGATCCAGACAACGATGGCATATTGGGTACATCACCTGTAACGGTTGATGCTAACGGACTGGTAACTGGACAAGGTGGTTATACCGGTACAAATGCAAATGTAACAACCGCTAACCCTCCTGCGGTTATTACCACACAACCTACAAACCAAATAACAAATTTAGGCGGCAATGCCACGTTTACGGCAGTAATTTCCGGATCTGGTCTTACTTACCAATGGGAAATAAGCACAGACGGGGGCACCAATTGGAACCCGGTTACCAATACAGGTATATATACCGGTGCAGATACCGATCAATTAACATTGACCGGAGTAAGCACCTCTGATCATGCCAACCTATTTAGACTAATAGCATCAGATGCCGATAACGCTTGTACACCGGAAGTCATGACCAATGAGGTTGAACTATATGTAACCCCAGAAATCAGTATAGCAGATGCAACGACTACTGAAGGTTCTGACAATACGTTTACAATTACCGCATCCCATAGCATAGACCAAGATGTTGTTTTCAATATAACGTATACTGATATTACAACCAACAGTGATATCGCTACCAACGGACCTGATTATAATGGTCCAAATACGGTTACACTTCTAGCAAATACTACATCCACAACATATAATGTAGCAGCTGTAGATGACCTATTATTGGAAGGCACTGAAGAATTTGAAACACAAATTTCATATGCATCTGGAGGAACAATAAATATAGTAGATAATGAAGGCCAAGGTCTTATCTATGATAATGATGACCCCGCTACGGGAGAAGGTATTTCCGTTGCAGATTTTACCGTTAGTGAAAATGTTACAGGTGGTATTGCAAATTTTGTATTTACCTATACGGGACCAGAGGTAGAAAGGTCATTTACCTTGGAATATTTAGTGAATGATGGCAGTGCACAGTTAAGTTCTGATTATTTGATCAATGGAGGTACTACCAGAACTGGGACAATTACCTTCCCTGCAAATACTAGGGATGGCGATGTTCAAAACCTAGTCATTGATATCATTGATGATGCCTTTATTGAACCTTCGGAAGAATTGTCCTTGGACATTACAAACAAATCCTTTACCAATCTTGTTATAACTGACAATACGGCCATTGGTACCATTACTAATGATGAGGTACCTGCAGCAGGCGAAGGTATATCCATTGCAGACTTTACCGTAAACGAAGGTGTTACTGGCCCTAACACGGTTGACTTTGTGGTAACCTATACAGGTCCTACCGTTGAAAATGCTTTTACCGTAGATTATAGCCTTGCAGATGTTACTACAACTGCAGGATCCGATTATAGTGCAAGTGCTACCGGGACAATTACCTTTCCGGGCGGAACAGCAGATGGTGATACGCAGCGTATTACACTCTCCATAACAGATGATAATGTTATTGAGGGCGATGAAACATTGACCGCAACCCTATCCAATGTATCCAATTCACTTTTAACAATTGTAAATGCAAATGCCACGGGTACCATAGAAGATAACGACACCACACCAAGCACAGGTTTATCCGTTGCAAATTTTACGGTGAACGAAGCTATAGGAACCGCAAATTTTGTGGTTACCTATACGGGTAAAAACGTTAAAGATGGTTTTACGGTAGATTACGTAATCAGTAATGGCACCGCCATATCAGGTCAAGATTTTACAGCTGTATTAGCGGATCAACTTACATTTCCTGCCGGTACAACTAGTGGAACTACAAGGTCGGTAGCGGTTACCATAACCGATGATCTAATTATTGAAGGTCCCGAAAATTTAAGCATACAGTTGTCTAACCTATCCACACCATTGCTAAATCTTGTTAATCCTGATGCACTGGGTACAATAAACGACAATGACACCAAAACGACTTCAACGGGTGTTTCTGTTGCTGACTTCTCCGTAGACGAATCAGCAAGTACGGCAAATTTTGTAGTTATCTATAATGGTTTGGAAGTTCAAGATGCCTTTACCGTAGATTATGACATTACCGATGCAACCGCAACGTTGACGGAAGATTACAACGCTAGTCCATTATCGGATACCTTGACCTTTCCGGCAGGTACTCAAGATGGTGACCAGTTAAGTGTTACCGTTACTATCATAGAAGATGCAATAATAGAAGGTGATGAAACACTAAACTTTGCACTTAGCAATCTCTCAACAACACTCATCAACATAGTAGATGGTAATGCTATAGGAACCATAGAGGATAATGATATTAAAACGGCCACAACAGGATTAACGGTTGCAGACTTTACTGTTGCCGAAGGTGGATCAACGGCAAATTTTGTGGTTACTTACAATGGTTTGGAAGTGCAAGAAGATTTTACGGTAGATTATGAAATTACCGATATTTCTACCACTTCTACAGGGCCTAGCGCAGATTTTACCGCTATTTTATCTGATGTAATCACTTTTCCAGCTGGTACAGAAGATGGTGATGTTCAAACAGTAACCGTTACTATTAACAATGATGATTTAATTGAGGCCGATGAAGAAATGAATTTTCAATTATCAAATCTATCTACATCACTGGTAAATATTGTAAAAGCAAATGCTACAGGAACAATTACCGATAATGACAATACGGTTGATAAAGGAATAGACTTCCAAAATTTAACGGTGACGGTAACAGAGGGTGACCCAGGGGATACCGTAGAAGCAAATTTTACTGTTGAATTTAATGGTGATATTGATACTACAGAAACCATTGAAGTTGATTATGTTATAAATAACGGTACTGCCGCCAATGCAACGGATTTTTCACCACCTGCTACCGTACAGACGTTGACATTTACCAACCTAACAACCTCCAATACCATATCCGTTCCTATTCTTAACGATAATACGATAGAGGGTCAAGAAAATTTCTTTGTTGATCTTGTAGCTATACGTTCTAATGTAGGTATACGATTACTGAACAACCAGGCAACAGGTATTATTAATGATGACGATGCAGGTACTTTATCCGTTGCCGGATTCAGCATTGTTGAACAAACCAACTCCATAAATTTTGATATAACTTATAGTGGCGACAGGGTTGTGGGTGGATTTACCGTCAATTATGATATTACAGATATTTCCACTACTTCTGGAGTGGATTATACGGTAGAAACATCAGCAACCGGAACCCTTTCATTTACAGGTGTGGATAACGAGGTTAAATCCGTACAGATCAATATCATAGGAGATGCATTTATTGAACCCAATGAAGACT
Source organism: Maribacter sp. LLG6340-A2 (assembly GCF_045057105.1). Lineage (GTDB taxonomy): Bacteria > Bacteroidota > Bacteroidia > Flavobacteriales > Flavobacteriaceae > Maribacter. The sequence continues at coordinate 745,419 of NZ_CP159332.1, forward strand.
TAAGAATAACAATTTCAAGTCCGTCTATACCTCAAATTACTATTGTCAACGACGAAGCAACAGGTACTATCGTCAATGATGATTCCGGTAGTATATCCGTTGCAGGTTTTTCTGTTGATGAATACAATACAATTGCCAATTTTGATGTCACCTATACCGGTCAACCTATTGATGGTGGTTTTACGGCGTCTTACGTAATCAATGATGTTACTACAACATCCGGTACGGATTATACGGTGGCTTCACAAACAGGCACCTTAAACTTTACGGGAACCAATAATGAAGTACTTCAAGTTCCGGTTACTATTATACAGGATGCTGTTCTAGAAGGAGATGAGACAATGACAATTACCATTACCTCAATATCTCCAAATTTAGTTACCTCTACCAATGTTAGTGCTACAGGTACCATTGTAGATATTGACCACCAACCCACAGCAGTTGATGATTCATTTGTTGTATTTGGCGTTACTGATTTGACCGTTTTAGCAAATGATGATTTTGGTTTTGATGGGCCCGCTGCTACCAATTCACTACAGGTAGGTGCTGCCCCCATTAACGGTACGGTAACAATTAGAGATAATGGCACACCGGGAGATGCTACCGATGATTATTTTGAATACGTACCAAGTCCATCATTTAATGGTAATGATTCATTTACATATATCATTACAGATGCTAATGGTTCAACAGATACAGCTACAGTTAATATATATGTAAACGACACCAATCTTAAAAAAGAATTTGAAATAAGGTATCAGGGTAGTATTAATGGTGATTTTACCATGATTGCAAATAATGTGCTTTCACGTACTAGAACCGGAAACTATAATGGCGAAGATGGTAACCATGACTTTAACGACAATATGTTCGTGGATATTGATTCCGACCCAACAACCTTTAACTCTACCAATGCCAATTTAGCAAATCCAGAACCCAGCCTAAGCTGTCTTAATATCAAAAAAGCTTATTTATACTGGGCTGCTGCGGACAAAGAATATGATGGTACCACAGGTGGTGGGGCTACGGAACCTAGTTGGAACTTTGATCAAGTAAAACTAATGCTTCCGGGACAAACTACCTATACTACCGTGTCTGCCGATGAAGTTATTTACAGAGGACGTAGCGATCATTTCCAAAATGACCCATACGTATGTATAAAAGATATTACAGATGACATCAACTTACTTACATCTCCGTTCGGCACCTATCAAGTAGGAAATGTCAAAGCTACGGAAAGACAACTGCGCTCTCACGGTATTGGCAGCAACACCGGTACATCTGGTGGTTGGCAAATTGTATTCGTATATGAAAACAGTTCATTGGATCCTAAAAACATTACCTTATATGATGGGTATGTGCATACATTTGCTTCTGACGGTGCCGGAGAAACAGAATTTACCTTTAGTGGATTTGAAACGATACCAAACGGAGTTGTAAATGGTGATGTAATGCTTGGTGCACTAGAAGGTGACCGCGATCTTTCTGGAGATCAATTATTAATTTATGATGCTACCAACAATTGGTCCAATATCTCTACGGCTTTAAGACCTGATAATAATTTCTTCAACAGTAGAATTACAATCGACGGTTCAGATTACGTAAATCGTAGCCCTGCAAGTACCAACACCCTAGGTTTTGATGCGGCCCTTTTTCCACTGACCAATGGAGGTAATCAATACATTCAAAACAATCAAACATTTGCCCGTTTTAAAATTACGACGGATCAAGAATCTTACGGTCTATATCTTATGGGCTTGAGTGTAGATGTATATCATCCTAGTTTAGGTGCCTTAAGTTTGGATGTTAATGGTACAGGACCATTTGATGCTGGTGAAGTTGTGCCACTTACTTTACATATCACCAATACCGGTAACGATGACATAGAAGATTTGGAAATTTCAACGGTCCTACCTATAGAAGCTGATTTCTCAGGAGTAGGTACTTTACCTGCAGGTGTAACCCATAATTACGATGTACCAACAAGGACTTTGACCTTTTCGGTCGCCAATGGCAATACCAATATGGGGGCAGACTTTGATATTGATTTTGATATTGTACTTAGAGAACAATGTTATTTCCTTGAAGAGGCCTGTACGGCAAGTTTTGAAATTCAATCTATAGCCACGTATACCGGTGCTACTAATGGAAATACGATTACCACAAATAGTTCTTCCTCTACAGATTCTTGTGGAATTGGTAAGCATAACCCAACGGTAATAGATGTAGAACAACCAGACCAAGTTGCTTGGGATACTGCACCTAATGCGTTGAACAGAACTATTTCATGTGATAATATTGCTGCATATAACAATGCAAATTCCTTGGAACCGCAAACAGCAATCTGCGATTTCACATTGAATAAGACAGCGGGATCTTTTGTACCATCAGGTTCTTGCCCTACGGAAGGAACATATACCAATACGTGGACATTTACAGATGCGTGTGGTAGAGTAAGCGAAACATATACTCAAGTCATAACCATTGAGGATAATGAGGCGCCAACATTTAATGAAACATTACCAGCGGATACCTATGCGGCACATGATAATATTCCGGTAGCCCCTGTCCTATCTGCCAATGATAATTGTGATGCAAATTCTACGGTAGTCTTTACGGAAACTTATGACGGTGACAATACAAGTACATCATATACGATCATTAGAAATTGGTCCGTAAACGATTGTGCAGGTAATAATACCAGCCATACCCAATATATCTATGTTAGTGAAAATGGTGATCCCATTGGATTAGGCATTTCAGATATTACGGTAAATGAAGATGCAGGTACGGCAACTATAGAGGTTACCCATACAGGATCAGTTTCTGGTGGATTTACCCTTAATTACACTACTGTGGATGATACTGCGTTGCAATCCAGTGATTATATTGCCCAATCCAATACAATATCATTCTCGGGTACCAATAATGAAAAAAGAGCTATTACCATTACCATTAACAATGATAATCTAATTGAGGTAACGGAGCAATTCTTTGTTCAGATTTCCAATGGCACCAATACTCCTCCTATTAATGATAATGAAGGTATTATTACCATTACGGACAACGACAATATTCCAGGAACCACGGGAGTGTCATTTGCAAACAATAATGTTATTGTTACAGAAGGCACAAATTCCTTTGCAAGGTTTACAGCTACATTTACCGGTAATATTGCCCCAGGGCAAGATGTTACCGTAGATTATATTACATCTGACGGTAGTGCCGAGCAACCTCTTGACTATACGCAGACACTGGGTACAATAACTTTTAACAATACAACGAATTCGGTCAATATAGATGTTCCAATTATTGATGATACTATCATTGAACAGACCGAGGATTTTGTATTGACATTGTCCAATATACAATCCAATTTAGGTGTAGGCTTTATTGACCAACAACCTACCAATACGGCTACAGGAACTATTAATGATAATGATAATGTTCCAGGTACAACGGGAGTTTCATTTGCTGATGATACGGTAATCGTTACAGAAGGTTCAGAAACATTTGCCAGATTTGTAGTAACGTTTACCGGGGCCATAGCACCTGGAGAAGATGTAATGGTAGATTTCGAAACTTCTGATGGTATATCTACCAACCCCGCTGAACAACCAGACGATTATTCATTTATGAATGGTACCATAACGTTCAATAGCACAACAACTTCGGTCAATATAGATGTACCGTTCAACGATGATAATATAATTGAACCAACGGAAGATTTTATTCTGACCTTATCCAATGTACAATCTAACATAGGTGTGGGCTTTGTTGACCAACAACCTACCAATACGGCAACGGGAATTATCAATGATAATGATAATGATCCTGGTGTCACAGGTATCTCTTTTGATAACGATAACATTATTGTAAACGAAGCGGATGTTACGGCAACAATAACCGTATTGCTTACAGGAAATGTTCAAGGTGGCTTTAGTATTGACTATACCACTACTCAAGATACCGCACTACCTGGAGATGACTATACCACAGTCGCTGGCACATTAAATTTTAACGGTACAGATCAAGAAAGAATTACGATAACCGTTCCTATTACCAATGATAGTTTCATTGAACCAACGGAGCAATTTTTTATCGATTTATCAAATATTTCCACCTCATTAATCGCCATTAATGATAATCAAGGTACGGTAACCATTCAAGATGACGATTTAGCACCTGGTAACGGTATAGATTTCGTTGCAACGGATGTTGAAGTTACAGAAGGTGTTGGTGTTACGGCCATTTTCGATGTTATTCTTTCCGGTAATTTCCAAGAACCCTTTGATGTAGCATTTGAAACGGCATATGGCTCTGCTACCGCAACAGATTTCACAGCACAATCCGATGTTTTATCTTTTGCAGGTAATAACAATGAAGTTCATCAAATTACAGTTAACATACTTGATGACAATTTTATTGAACCTACGGAAGGATTCTTTGTTAACCTATTAAGTTCAACCAATCCTTTAGTACCTATAAATACACCACAGGCTACCGGTACTATATTAGATGATGATAATACTCCCGGCACTACAGGTATATCCTTTGACGCCGCCGACATCATCGTCACCGAGGGCGTGGGCGTACAGGCCGTGTTCACCGTGAACTTCACCGGCGAGATCGCTCCGGGAGAGGAAGTAACAGTGGACTTTGTGACCAACGACGGAACCGCAATTGACGGTACCGACTACATCGCCGACAACGGCACCCTGACCTTCAGGAACGACGAGTACGTAAGGACCGTGGCCATAGATATCGTGAACGACAACTTTATAGAGCCACAGGAGCAGTTCTCCATGGTACTCTCCAACATACAGTCCGACATGGGAATAGAGTTCGTGGACCAACAGCCAACGAATACCAAGACCGCGACCATCCTGGACGACGACAACATTCCGGGCACTACAGGTATATCCTTTGACGCCGCCGACATCATCGTCACCGAGGGCGTGGGCGTACAGGCAGTGTTCACCGTGAACTTCACCGGCGAGATCGCTCCGGGAGAGGAAGTGACAGTGGACTTCGTGACCAACGACGGGACCGCAATTGACGGTACCGACTACATCGCCGACAACGGCACCCTGACATTCAGGAACGACGAGTACGTAAGGACCGTGGCCATAGATATCGTGAACGACAACTTTATAGAGCCACAGGAGCAGTTCTCCATGGTGCTGTCCAACATACAGTCCGACATGGGAATAGAGTTCGTGGACCAACAGCCAACGAATACCAAGACCGCGACCATCCTGGACGACGACAACATTCCGGGCACTACAGGTATATCCTTTGACGCCGCCGACATCATCGTCACCGAGGGCGTGGGCGTACAGGCAGTGTTCACCGTGAACTTCACCGGCGAGATCGCTCCGGGAGAGGAAGTGACAGTGGACTTCGTGACCAACGACGGGACCGCAATTGACGGTACCGACTACATCGCCGACAACGGGACCCTGACATTCAGGAACGACGAGTACGTAAGGACCGTGGCCATAGATATCGTGAACGACAACTTTATAGAGCCACAGGAGCAGTTCTCCATGGTGCTGTCCAACATACAGTCCGACATGGGAATAGAGTTCGTGGACCAACAGCCAACGAATACCAAGACCGCGACCATCCTGGACGACGACAACATTCCGGGCACTACAGGTATATCCTTTGACGCCGCCGACATCATCGTCACCGAGGGCGTGGGCGTACAGGCAGTGTTCACCGTGAACTTCACCGGCGAGATCGCTCCGGGAGAGGAAGTGACAGTGGACTTCGTGACCAACGACGGGACCGCAATTGACGGTACCGACTACATCGCCGACAACGGGACCCTGACATTCAGGAACGACGAGTACGTAAGGACCGTGGCCATAGATATCGTGAACGACAACTTTATAGAGCCACAGGAGCAGTTCTCCATGGTGCTGTCCAACATACAGTCCGACATGGGAATAGAGTTCGTGGACCAACAGCCAACGAATACCAAGACCGCGACCATCCTGGACGACGACAACATTCCGGGCACTACAGGTATATCCTTTGACGCCGCCGACATCATCGTCACCGAGGGCGTGGGCGTACAGGCAGTGTTCACCGTGAACTTCACCGGCGAGATCGCTCCGGGAGAGGAAGTGACAGTGGACTTCGTGACCAACGACGGGACCGCAATTGACGGTACCGACTACATCGCCGACAACGGGACCCTGACATTCAGGAACGACGAGTACGTAAGGACCGTGGCCATAGATATCGTGAACGACAACTTTATAGAGCCACAGGAGCAGTTCTCCATGGTGCTGTCCAACATACAGTCCGACATGGGAATAGAGTTCGTGGACCAACAGCCAACGAATACCAAGACCGCGACCATCCTGGACGACGACAACATTCCGGGCACTACAGGTATATCCTTTGACGCCGCCGACATCATCGTCACCGAGGGCGTGGGCGTACAGGCAGTGTTCACCGTGAACTTCACCGGCGAGATCGCTCCGGGAGAGGAAGTGACAGTGGACTTCGTGACCAACGACGGGACCGCAATTGACGGTACCGACTACATCGCCGACAACGGGACCCTGACATTCAGGAACGACGAGTACGTAAGGACCGTGGCCATAGATATCGTGAACGACAATTTCATAGAGCCACAGGAGCAGTTCTCCATGGTGCTGTCCAACATACAGTCCGACATGGGAATAGAGTTCGTGGACCAACAGCCCACGAATACCAAGACCGCGACCATCCTGGACGACGACAACATTCCGGGCACTACAGGTATATCCTTTGACGCCGCCGACATCATCGTCACCGAGGGCGTGGGCGTACAGGCAGTGTTCACCGTGAACTTCACCGGCGAGATCGCTCCCGGAGAGGAAGTGACGGTCGACTTCGTGACCAACGACGGGACCGCAATTGACGGTACCGACTACATCGCCGACAACGGGACCCTGACCTTCAGGAACGACGAGTACGTAAGGACCGTGGCCATAGATATCGTGAACGACAACTTTATAGAGCCACAGGAGCAGTTCTCCATGGTACTGTCCAACATACAGTCCGACATGGGCATCGAGTTCGTGGACCAACAGCCCACGAATACCAAGACCGCGACCATCCTGGACGACGACAACATTCCCGGTACTACAGGTATATCCTTTGACGCCGCCGACATCATCGTCACCGAGGGCGTGGGCGTACAGGCAGTGTTCACCGTGAACTTCACCGGCGAGATCGCTCCGGGAGAGGAAGTGACGGTCGACTTCGTGACCAACGACGGGACCGCAATTGACGGTACCGACTACATCGCCGACAACGGCACCCTGACCTTCAGGAACGACGAGTACGTAAGGACCGTGGCCATAGATATCGTGAACGACAATTTCATAGAGCCGCAGGAGCAGTTCTCCATGGTACTCTCCAACATACAGTCCGACATGGGCATCGAGTTCGTGGACCAACAGCCCACGAATACCAAGACCGCGACCATCCTGGACGACGACAACATTCCCGGTACTACAGGTATATCCTTTGACCCTGCCGATGTTATCGTGACCGAAGGTGTTGACCCGGAAGCAATATTTACGGTTAATTTTACAGGTGAAATTACGCCTGGAGAAGACGTTACCGTAGAGTATGTAACGTATGACGGTACAGCAATGGATGGTTTCGACATGACGGCACAAATTGGCTCATTGACATTCAACAATGGAAATTATACAGCTACCATCAATATTCCTATCCTAGATGATAGTTATATAGAACCACAGGAGTCGTTTACCGTAGAACTTTCCAATATACAGTCTAACATGGGCATCGAGTTCGTGGACCAACAACCTACGAATACAGACACGGGTATTATCAACGATGATGACAATATATTGGGTACAACGGGTATCTCGTTTGACCCTGCCGATGTCATCGTGACAGAAGGTGTTGACCCCGAAGCAATATTTACGGTCAACTTTACCGGGCTAATTACTCCTGGAGAAGATGTTACCGTAGACTTTGCAACTTATGACGGTACGGCAATTGACGGTTTAGATTTAACCGCACAAACTGGTACGTTGACCTTTAACGATACTAACTATACAGCGACATTTGCCATACCGATCTTGAACGATGAAGTGATTGAACCAATGGAGGACTTTACTACGGTATTATCCAACATACAGTCTAACATGGGAATCGAGTTCCTAGATCTACAACCTACCAATACAGATACGGGTGTCATCAACGATGATGATAGTGACCCAACTAGTAGAGGAGTAGCATTTGACCTTACCTCCATCAGCGTAAATGAGGATGCCGGTACGGTAAGTATAGATGTTGTTTTAAACGCACAGGTTCAAGATGAGTTCACCGTTGAATTCTATACCGTAGATGCTACCACTATTGAAGGGGATGACTATATTGGCGTTCCACGAAATACACAGACTTTGATGTTTGGAGGTATTCATGCAAACACACAGACCATTGTAATAGAAATAATTGATGATATCATTATTGAGGATCCTGAAAATTTCAGGGTTATTCTAGAAAATATTTCTACACCATTAGTAGGTATACTGTCTAATGATATTACCACAGTTACCATTATAGATAATGATGGTAATGAAGGTTGGCCTACAGATGTAACAATAGAGGCTTGTGACACCTTACCAGAAGTATTTGAAATTACGTCAGATAGCTCCTGTGCCATTACCGTTGAGTACACTGAAGCTATTGAAGGACAGGATGATGAATGTGCTACTGAATACACCATAACCAGAACTTGGACGGTTACCGATTGTGTAGGCAATGTACGTACACATACTCAGGTTATAACCATTGAAGATACCGTTGCGCCTACATTTACAGAAGAACTGCCACAAAACATGACGGTGGAATGTAACATGGTTCCAGATGCGGTAACACTTACCGCCACGGATACCTGTGACCCAAATATTGAAGTAATATTTGAGGAAACCATAACCAATGATGCCAATTGTGCTCTAGGATATACGGTAACCAGAACTTGGACTGCAACTGATTGTGCCGGTAATAGCGTTGAACATACACAAATAATAACCGTAGAACCAACGGGGCCGATCATGACGGAAGCTTATGAAGAAGAAATCTCAATTATATGTGGTGATGAAATACCAGAAGTACCAGAATTGATCTATACCGGTGGTTGTGATAATTATGAAGTGGTATATAACGAAGAAACACAATATGCCAACGATAGTGATGATTTCATGATCATTAGAACTTGGGAGTTGGTTGATTCATGTGGCAATACCGCATCGTTTGAGCAAATAATTTTTGTACTTCAACCTCAACTGGAAGAGATAACCATTAACATTTGTATAGAGGACCAGCCCATTGACCTATTGAATTATTTACCACAAGACTTTGATCAAAATGGTACATTCATGATTCTTGAAGGGGATGTGGTCTTGGAACAAAATTACTTTGACCCAATGAACCATGAACCTGGGGCATACAAAATTGCCTATAGTTCTACCGAAGGAACATGTAAGTACTATGTAGATTTCACGGTCTTGATAGATACGGAATGTGTACCATGTGGCAGAGGGGAAATTGTATTGTCCAAAGCGGTCACAGCAAATGGCGATGGTGTAAATGATTTCTTTGAAATTACAGGTGTAGAATATTGTACGTTCAGTTTTGATATTATGATATTCAATAGATGGGGAACCAAGGTGGTGGAAATTCAGGATTACCAAAATGATTGGGGCGGTGTTGCCCCTAGTGGATCATTTGGTCAATCTGGTATGTTACCGACCGGTACCTATTACTATATTATAACAGCAACTGATAAAGAAACCGGTAAAATATTAGAGCCCTTTAACGGATACATTTATCTAGGTACTGAATAACCATGCAATAATGTGCAATGTTGTCTTGTATAGACAGGATTTCATTGCACATTACGCATAAGCCCTTCACACTAAAACATTAAAATTGAGCATTATAGATAAAATTTCACCACTAATGATTACAGCCGAAAATTGCATCATTTTAACGAATAGTATGTATAAGAACGAATATAATTGAGCAATGACCGTGTAATTTTTTCAAGTAACATATACCGACTTAATTTTGTCCATAATAAGATTAACCTACTTATAATTTATTCAAAGCGGTAACCGCTAAACCCTAAATTAGACCATGAGAAAAGCTCATATTCTTTTAGCCGTAATACTTTTTGCGGGTGCCTTTGCAAAAGCGCAACAGCTACCTCAGTTTACGCAATATATGTACAACACCATTTCGGTAAATCCTGCCTATGCTGGTAGTCGCGAAACTTTAAACGCAACAGTACTACATAGAAACCAATGGGCCGGTCTTGAGGGTAACCCAAGAACAAGTACTTTATCAATTCATTCACCTTTAAAAAATGAAAGAATAGGATTGGGTGTATCATACATCAATGACCGTTTGGGTTTTGAAAGTACCAATTACTTTTATGCCGATTTTTCATATACCGTTCCAGTTAGCCAAGATGTAAACTTACGTTTTGGGTTAAAGGGTGGCGCAACAAGCTATGACCTTACCAACCCAGACCCTAATGACCAATTTTTTAACTCCAATTTCAATAGCATCAATCCCAATTTTGGAGCTGGTGTCTATATAGGTTCCAATAGATGGTATGCCGGTATTTCTTCCCCAAGAATACTTAATACCGATTTGAACGAGGGTGAATTTCAGGCCTTGGAAAGAAATAGTTATTATGCCATTGGTGGACTTGTATTTGACTTGTCCGCTACTACCATATTTAAACCTACTATAATTACAAAGTTTACCAACGGTGCACCTGCAACCTATGATTTTACGATCAACTTTTTGTTCAATGAAAAATTTTGGGTAGGTACCTCCTACCGTGTAAACGATGCATCAAATTTTGGTGCCATGATGGATTATCAAGTAACAAAAGATATTAGAATAGGATACGCTTACGATCTACCAACTTCATCGGTAAGACCGTACACCGGAGGAACCCATGAAATTATATTAATCTATGAAATTAGAAAGAAAGTATTAGGTCCTGTAAAATCCCCAAGATATTTCTAGAACCCTAAACCAAAAGCAATGAAAAATCATAAAACCTACGCTATATTAACGCTACTTTTATTGGTAGGACAAATTGCCTTTGCTCAGTTTGCTTCCCAAAAAAAAGCGGATTATTATTTTAGCAAATTCTCCTACGCCAAAGCAATTCCGGAATATGAGAGAATGATTGAAGCTGAATTAAATACCGAATATGCGCATCAGCAATTAGCGGAATGCTATTTACTTATAAGAGATTATAAAAAATCCATACCACATTTTAAGGCCGTAATCAACAATGCTACGTTGCCAACGGATTATTATTTTAAATATGCCATGGCACTTTACGCCAACGGGGATTTGGATGAATCTGAAAAGTGGATCAAAAAATATAAAAAATACAACAAGAACGATTCTAGGGTTAAACGATTTTTAAAAGACGGCAACTTGGCATCGGTCGTATTTAATAGTAGACAACGATATGAAGTTGAGCCTGTTGCATTCAACTCTACCGACAGTGATTTTGGAATCTCTAGATTTAAGGGCAACCTTTACTTTGGATCATCTAGACGAGATGAAGTAACCGGAGACACCTATGGTTGGAACGATGAGCCTTGGCTAGACCTTTTTGTTGTTCAGGAAGACAACGCCATGTCCATGCCAAAAAGGTTAAAAGGAAATGTAAACAGTAAATTTCATGAAAGCTCCGTTGCGTTCTCTACGGATTATAAAAATGATACGATCATGTATTTTACCCGTAACAATTTCTATGATAAGAAAGAGGGTTATGGGGCATCTAACGAAATCAACCTAAAAATTTATACCGCCAAATTTATTGATGGTGAATGGGTAGAAAACAGTAACCTAAGAATTAACAGTGATTACTACTCTACCGGCCACCCATCCGTGAATAGGGCCAGAACAAGAATTTATTTTACCAGTGACCGCCCAGGCGGATATGGAGGTACGGATATTTATTATGCTGAAATACATGAACGTGGTGGTATACAGACACCTGTAAACGCGGGTCCTATTGTTAATACAGAAGGAAATGAAATGTTTCCGTTCATCAATGAGGAAGGAAAACTGTTTTTTAGCTCAGATGGCCATGTAGGTTTTGGGCAATTGGATGTATTTTCTACAATATCAGATGAGGAGGGCAAGGTCATAGATATTATTAACCTGGGTACACCAATCAACAGTTCTAGTGATGATTTTGCTTATTACGGACTTCCAAACGGACTTGAAGGATATATTAGCTCTAACCGCGAAGGTGGTATGGGAAGTGATGATATCTATAAGTTTAAATTTACCCCATCATTAGATGTTGAAGGGTATGTTGTAGATGGTGTTAACGAAAAAATGTTAGATAGTGTACAGATAAAACTATACGATCAAATTACCAATACCATGGTTGCACAGACCATGACAGATGAAAATGGATACTATAGATTTCCTGTGAACAGAAAAACTACCTACATGATAGAGGCGGTTAGAAAAACCCACCCTCACAAAAATGTATACTTCAATACTTCACAAACTCCTAAGGCACAAAAAATATTACGACAAGACATTGTTTTAGAACCAGTGCTTGACCTTAAATTATTGGCCGGACTTAATAAAATATACTTTGATTTCAATAAAAGTGATATACGCCCAGATGCCGCAAAAGAATTGGATAAGGTAGTTAAGGTAATGAACCAAACCTACCCGGATATGATCATTAAATTGGAATCCCATACCGATCCAGTTGGTAGTCATACTTACAACGATAACTTATCTGAAAAAAGAGCAAAATCTACCTATGAATATCTTGTAGAAAATGGGGTCTCCAAGGACAGGATAGTTTCTTACAAAGGTTTTGGTAAACGTATGCCCATTAACAAGTGTACCAGTAAACAAGATTGTACACCAGAGGAACTGGAATTGAACAGAAGAACAGAGTTCCCTATTCTACAGATTAAGAAAGGTAGAACCGTATCAAAATAAACCAAACAACTGATCAACCATAAAAAAAGTCCTTTACCATTACGGTAAAGGACTTATTATCTTTTTTAAAGAAACTGTATTTATTTCATGATACCGTCTACAATACCGTATTTAATAGACTCTTCTGCATTCATCCAGTAATCTCTATCAAAATCCTTTAAAACCTTATCATAATCCTGACCACAATTATCTGCTAAAATCTGTGCACTAAGCTCTTTTGTCTTTATAATTTCCCTTGCCTGTATTTCAATATTGGATGCTTGGCCTCTTGCTCCCCCACTAGGCTGGTGAATCATGACCTGAGCGTGTGGTTGTATAAATCTTCTTCCTTTTTTACCTACGGATAATAATATGGAACCCATAGAAGCCGCCAGACCTGTACAAATTGTAGAAACCGGACTCTTTAATGACTTAATTGTATCGTACATGGCAAAACCGGATGTTACATATCCCCCAGGACTATTGATATATAGTTGTATTTCCTTATCATTCTGCATATCTAGATATAATAACCGATCAATTACATGTTTAGCAGAATCGTCATCAACCATACCCCACAGGAATACCTTTCTTTCTTCCAACAATTTCTCATCTATGGCTTCCTGGATTTTTCCTTTTTTAGCACTCATATTTTAAGTTTATTTATCTATAACAAAATTAAGGAATTAATTGGTAAACAAATACGGCAGTGACCAACTCAATTCTTTCTTTAAACCACTTATAATTTTGTTTAAAGTTATTCAATTGTGGTTTCCTCTACGGTAACCGTTTTTTCCACTACTTTTCTTATAGGTACCACCACCTTGCCGGTCTTGGTCTTTATAATCATTGAAATATTATCTATGCCCACAACCGTACCTTCTAATTTTCCTATGGTCACCTTATCCCCTATTTCGTAAATTTTACGGGTATAAAAGGTTCTAAGCAAATCTCCTACTACTTCCCGTGATCCTAAACCTAAGGCAAGCGCTATGGCAAGAAGAAAGGCACCTAAAATTATCGTAAAGTTATTGGTAACGATTTCAGTATCTACCCCTGCCTGGTTCAAGGCGGTAATACTAACAAATACAATGATTAGATAAAAAAGTACATTTCCCAATATTTTGCCTCCTCCCATTCCAATAGAATCAAAGACCTTAATAATGGTTTCTTTAATGATTTTTGCCAAATACAGACCGATCATAAAAATGACAAGTGCAGATAATAATATGGGCAGGTACCTAAGTAGATTGGCAATTTCAGAAGATATTATGGTTAGCCCCATGATGTCAGATGCAACGATAATAAATACTAGCCATAACAACACTTTTATGAACGTTACCAATACTTTTGAGATGTCAACTTTTAAATCTGCATCACCAAATAATTTGGCATCATTGATTTTTTGGCTAAACCGATCCAACTTTATTGCTTTGAAGATTCGTTTTAGAACAAAGGTGGTCACTTTAATGATCAACCAACCAAAAATCATTACGATAAAAGCCCCAAATATACCCGGCAATGCCGCCGCAATGTCCTTAAATATATTGCTTAACGATTGAAAGGTTAGATCTTTCCACTTATCAACTGTATCCATTATTCCTGTATTTACTTCTATTAATATTTTATTATTTATTTGTTTTAAGCATACCTTCTATTATCGATGCAAAATTACCGGTGAACAAGTTGGTAAGTTCCATAACAAGCTTTGCCGCGGCAATATCGTCCATGACCTTTTTGCGCAATTCTGGCGGGACATTTTTCATGTCTTCCTCTAAAATTTTAAACGGATTCTTGTCTTGGTCTAACATTAAGGTAAACTTTTATACATTTCAACAACTTTGGCCTTGGCCCTTTTTAACCTCATTTTAATTGCACTGGATTTTAACCCTAAAAGGGTTTCCAATTCTTTAATAGAGGCACCATCTTGATATTTTAAAAGCAATAAGGACTTGTCCTCTGGATCAATTTTTTCCAATGCTTTCTTTAATTTATCTACCTGCATCTGCAACAATACATTATCTGTCACCTCTATGGGAACTTCAGGCGTAGTCTCAAATTTTACGCTATTGTCCTTGATGCGCCTTTCCTTGTTCCTATTAACATAATTTACACAGAAATTATAGGTAAAGGAATACAACCAGGTAGAAAACTTTGAAGTTCCCTTAAAGGAACCCAATTTAACAAATAGCATTAAAAAAATATCTTGGGTAAGGTCTTCCGCCTCTTTATCCGATCTGGCAAACCCCAGACATTTGTTATACACTAATTTGGAATACCGATCATAAAGTTCTCCAAACAATAGCGCATCTTTTCTAATGACAATTTCGCGAACCAAATCACTATCCGTATAATCACTATACGCGGTATTGGAAGTCGATTTTTCTCCAAATTGATTTCCAATAATTATAAAACAAAGTCTCTTTAAAAATGTCACAGGTACTATTTGTTTACAAAAAATAAAAATAGGTTAAAGATTTGGTAATTGATATATTTGACACCAAATGTATTGAAAATGAAAAAAATACTAGCCCTTACCGTTTGTACCTTAGCACTTTTTCTAAGTTGTAAAACCGATCATAAACAACAAAATCAAAAAACATCTGACCAGAAAGAATTGACAATTCTTGATAAAGTTGCCAATGCCCATGGGTATGAAAATTGGAAAGAGGTATCTAACATAAAATTCACGTTTAATGTTGACAGGGATTCTTCTCATTTTGAACGTACATGGTCTTGGAACACTAAGAATAACAACGTAATAATGACCACCCGTCAAGATACCATAACTTATAACAGGAAAGCGGTAGATAGCACCATGGCCAGTACCGATGGTGGTTTTGTTAACGATAAATTTTGGCTTTTAGCTCCTTATCAGTTGGTTTGGGATCAGAAAAATTTCTCCTATGAACATACGGAAAATATAGAGGCTCCCATAAGCAAGCTTAAAATGCATAAACTTACCACGGTCTATGCTAACGAAGGTGGTTATACCCCTGGTGATGCCTATGATTATTATTTTGGCGATGATTTTATCATAAAGGAATGGGCATTTAGAAAAGCCAATCAAAAAGAGCCTAATATGGTGACAAGTTGGGAAGGCTACAAAGCATTGAACGGTCTTAAGATAAGCACCATGCATAAAAGACCGGATACTGATTTTTCACTATACTTTACAGGAGTAGAGGTTAACTAAAAGGGCATAAAGTTTGATGCATTTTCATTGATAATCATTAATATATGAAAGTATCATTTTTTGCATTCATCCTATTTTCAATTTTTGGCTATTCCCAAAATACCTTGAATGCCGTAGTAGTAGATAATGCTGATAATTCGCCATTAGAATTTGTAGTTAAAGTAATGACCTAAACTTTCTTTTTCTTTAGCAAAAATGTAAAAAACAATATTAAAAATCCACAGGCCAACAATACCATAAAGCTTCTGGTAAGACTGTAATTTTCTGCCAAAAAACCTAAAATTGGTGGGGCACATAAAAATCCGGCATATCCTGAACCTGCAATAAATGCTATACCCTTAGAAGAATCTACACCCTTTACATTACCTCCTATCCTGAAAACCTCAGGCACAATGACCGAAAAACCCAGTCCATTTAAAGCAAAGCCAATGATACTAAGCAAAGTATCTTCACTCAATACTAAAATAAATCCAATAATAGCCAAGATGGCCCCTAAAGCAACCAATTTAATAGAACCAATAGACCCGCTAATACCATCGCCTAAAAATCTGCCCAAAGTCATGGTAATCTGAAAACCCAAAAAACCTAAACCCCAATACGTTTCTGGTGCCAAGGTTATTTCTTTTAAATACAGCCCGCTCCAATCTACAATAGCGCCTTCACTCCCCATGGCCACAAATGAAATAAACCCAAGTAACAATAATGGTTTAAGTAGTCCTAAACTAAATGGTTCCTGAAGTATTTCATCTGCCGTTTCATCAATAAATTTATTCTTAAATCTAAAATTGACTAGCAATACCAACAGAACTGCTATAGACATGTGTAAAACAGGACTTGATAACGGACCAATTAGAAAGCTGCCCATACCTGCCAAAACCCCACCTAGACTAAAGAAACCGTGAGAAGCTGCCATAAACTTTACCTTGTCCTTTTTTTCAATCTCAGTAACCAAGGTATTCATGGATATATCCGTAAGACCATTAGCCGCTCCAAATAAGAAGAGGGTAGCCATTAGTGTATAATAATTGGAAGCCAGCAAGGGCAACATGGCTGCCGCACAACTGAGCATGACACCATAAAAGGTAGATTTACCTACACCTACCCTATTAATGATTGCAGATGCAAAAGGAAAAATGGAAAAAACGCCTAATGCAAGAAAAAAAATGGCAAAACCTAATTGCGACTTGTTAATACCCAAGGTTTCCTTTACTGTAGGAATGTAAATTGCCCATGTGCCAAATAAAATATTAATACTGGCAAACACAAAAGAGGGTCCAAAGTAACGTGCATTCCTTAGTATTAAACTTAATGACTTCATTTACCCATAGTGGTTAATTTTAAATAAAAAAATGCGATAACCTATTCCCTATAAAGTTGCTTGAACACCAGCTTTTAATATCTGTCCAAATGTATACATATCTTCATAAGAAGAATAAAATGGAGCTGGTGCCAAACGTATAACATTGGGTTCTCGCCAATCTGTAATTACGCCATTTTCCATTAGATAATTAAATAAGGATTTACCATGACCATGTAAAAAAACCGACAATTGACAACCACGGTCTTTAGGTGTAATTATTTCAAAAGAACTATCTACTTCTTTATCTATTTCTTGGAGGACAAACTCCAAATACGCTACAATTTTATTTCTTTTTTCTATCAGGGCATCCATCCCAACTTCCTCAAACAAGGTTAAAGAAGCCAAATACGGAGCAATGGACAGCACGGGTGCGTTGCTTATTTGCCAAGCATCTGCATTATCCATTGGTTCAAACTCAGGTTTCATTAAGAAACGGGTTTCTTTTTTAGTTCCCCACCATCCTTCAAATCTTTGAATATCCTTTTTACCAAGATATTTCTGGTTTACAAAAATACCTGAAGCATTTCCCGGCCCGCTATTCATATATTTATAACTGCACCATGATGCAAAATCCACGTCCCAGTCATGTAAGTCTAGTTTAACATTACCAACCGCATGGGCCAAATCCCATCCTACCATAGCACCTACAGCTTTACCTGCTTTTGTAATAGATTTCATATCCATTACCTGACCATTGTAATAATTTACCCCACCGATCAAAACCAAGGCCAACTCATCCCCTACTTCATTTATTTTTTGAATGATATCTTCTGTTCGCCAATGATGTTCTCCTTTTCTTTTTTTAATTTCTACAATAGTCTTGTCCACATCTAAACCATGAAAACGCACCTGACTTTGAAACATATATTGATCGCTAGGAAATGCTTTCTCCTCACAGATAATTTTAAAACGTTTGGACGTTGGTCTATAAAATGAGACCATCAATAAATGAAGATTTACCGTAAGGGTATTCATAACGGAAACTTCTTCTGGCAATGCCCCTACTACTTTGGCAAGAGGTTCCGCAAGTTGCTCGTGATAGTCCCACCATGGTTTTTTAGCGTAAAAATGACCTTCCACGGCCAATTCCGCCCAGTCTGTCATGACCTCATCTATATAATTTTTAGTATGTTTTGGCTGTAGACCTAAAGAATTTCCCGTAAAATAGATTACTTGTTTACCATTTACTTTAGGGAATATAAATTCATCCCTATACACCCCTAATTGGTCTATGGCATCTAACGATTGTGCAAATTCCAATGTATTTTTAAACTCCATATCAATTTTTATAAAAAAGTAAAGATAAGCCCATAAACAAATTTACCATTGACAAAACTACCCTTATTCATGGGTTCGCATTCTCATTTCAATCATGTGATCAGTAAAACCAACTTTTTCATAGGCACGTAAGGCCGGTTCATTATTACTATAAACGGTAAGTCTTAATTCTGATAAACCATTTGCTTGCGCCCATTGCCTTAAGCGTTTCATGATTTGACCATTTACCCCTTTACCCCTATATGATGAATGGGTATACATAAAGCCCAAATATGCATAATGCGTATGGTCCAAATAAGGTCTGGCCGGTTTTTCTAAGGCATAACCGGTGCCTACAACTTTTTCTTGGTCACAAGCTACTAACAAAATAGCACGTGGATCGGAAATAAGCGCTTCCAAATCATAATAGGTTACCTCACCCTTTTTTATAGTAGGGTCCATGGGCCGTTCCGCTTTAATGACTTCTTGCTCGCATACTCTTAAAGCAGGTAGATCATCTTGGTTAGCTTCTCTAATTTTTAACACCATATATATTTCTAGAAAATTTCAACACCCTTAAATTAAGGCTTAATACGCTATTTTTGCAAAAAGAAACGTATGCATTTTCTATCTCCAATTTTAGAAACATATTTAGCGGATAATTCCCAAGCGGAACCAGAATTACTTCAGGAACTTACCCGTGAAACCCATTTAAAAGTCATACAGCCGCGGATGTTAACGGGTCATTTTCAAGGTCGTGTTTTAAGCTTGCTTTCCAAAATAATTAGACCACGTACTATTCTGGAAATTGGTACGTACACCGGGTATTCTGCACTATGCCTGGCAGAAGGCTTGCCCAGTGACGGTGTTTTACACACTATTGATGTCAACCCAGAATTAGAGCGCATACAACGTAAATATTTTGACCTAAGCGGTTATGGGTCACAAATTATACCACATATTGGAAATGCCTTGGAGATTATCCCTCAAATGGAACAAACTTTTGACCTTGTTTTTATAGATGCGGAAAAAAAGCAGTACCACCGTTATCTTGAAGCGGTATTGCCAAAAACAAAACCTGGATCTGTTATCCTCTCTGATAATGTGCTTTGGTCCGGAAAAGTAGTAGAGCCGTTAGACCCCAAGGACAAAGCCACCAAAGTACTTTTAGATTATAATAAAATACTTAGTGAACATCCTTTATTGGACACCGTTCTGCTACCTATTAGAGACGGACTTACCTTAAGTAGGGTAAAATAAGAAAGCGGTATAATTTATAAAAAAGATACGCGGACAGTACGCCAAATATTGCCCCAACAAAAACATCCAATGGGTAATGAACCCCTAAATATATTCTACTCATTACAAACAACATAGGCCAAATAAAACCTAGCACCACCCATGGCACATACTTTCGTAAATTAAGGACCACAAAGGTCATAATTGAAAAAGAAAGGGCGGCATGTCCTGAAAAGAAACTATAGCTAGACGGATTTCTAATCACCCTGATCATAGCCCTTATTTCTTCCGTGTTATTGGGTCTTGGCCTGGCAACAATATTCTTGACCAAATTGGTTACCGTTTCTACAGATACTACCATGACTAAAAGGGTAAGAACTATTGAAATAGCTTCCCGCTTAGAAAATTTTAAAAAAATCAAGATTAATAACGCTAAGAACAATGGTATCCAAGGAGGGTATTTGGTAACGGTAGACCAAAACACATCATAATGCTCCTCTCCAAGATTGTTAAGATAGATAAAGGTATCTCGATCCCATTGTAGAATGCCATCCAGCATAAGGACCTATTTTCTCTTTATACTTCCGGTAACCTCATTTATATTCTTGCCAACGTCAGAAATTTGTTTTTTAACGTCCTTGGCCAAACCAGAATCTATATCCTTCTTCATATCATCGATATCTTTCTTGATATCCTTAACAAAACTGGTATCTATACCCTGCTTATCCGCACTTTTCTGAATCTCTTGTTTAATATCCTCGGTAGCATCCTTTAATTGACGCATACCCTTCCCTAACCCTTTGGCAATACCGGGAATTTTGTCCGCTCCAAAAACCATCACTACGATAAACATAATGAAGAATATTTCCGCGCCGCTAATAAATAATGAGTACATCCAAATCATGCTACAAATATAAACAAGTTTAGTATCCAAATTAAAAAAGCCCCGTGGTTATACGAGGCTTTTCTAAAATATATTTTTAAATTATTCTCCTTTAATACCTTCTTTCATTTTATCAAAATCGCTCTCCTGTTCTTTCTTAGGCCAGCTATTGTTGGTGGTATCAATATCTGCAGTTTCCATTTTAGGATCAATTTCAACCCCGGTAAGTTCAGAGGCCGATGAAACAACGATCATAACCTCGCTAGAATTCTTTCTCCAGATTTCAGGAGGGTAGGTAATATTTTCAACCGTACCGTCTGCATAGGTATACTCAACAATTAAAGGCATTGGTAAACCACCTGGGCTATTATAAGTAATTTCATAAAAATACTTTGGCTCCTTAACAGCCGCCCTTTCTGCAGCGGTCATATTATCCATCATATATTCCTTTAACGTCTTTGACGTCTCGGATGGCAAACCATTCTTTAATTCCGTTTCATCACTGGTTTCATCCATCTCTTCCAAATATACCAATGGTCTAAGATCGGCCTCTGTCATACCCCGTTCAGACAAATAAGCCTGCATTTTCTTATTGGGCCTATCGCTAACATAGTACTTTTTAATGTTCTTAACGCCCATATCCACATAATCCGTGGTGTAGAACCAACCTCTCCAATACCAATCCAAATCTACGGCAGAGGCATCTTCCATGGTTCTAAAGAAATCTTCTGGAGTAGGATGTTTAAATTTCCAACGTTGCGCATAGGTTTTAAATGCATGATCAAATAGTTCACGCCCCATAACCGTTTCCCTTAAAATATTCAAGGCGGTAGCTGGTTTTCCATAGGCGTTTGGACCCAATTGAAATACGTTTTCAGGATTTGACATTATAGGGGCAATTGTACTTTGATCACCACTCATATACGGTACGATCTTGGCCGGGTCACCTCTTCTGGATGGGTACTTATCATTAGGCGCAATTGCCTCTGGATACAATTCTCCAAATTCCTGTTCCGCTATATATTGCATAAAAGTATCCAGTCCTTCATCCATCCAACCCCATTGACGCTCATCTGAGTTTACGATCATTGGGAAGAAATTATGACCTACTTCATGAATAATTACACTGATCATACCATACTTTGTTCTGTCTGAATAAGTGCCATCTGCATTGGGCCTACCATAGTTCCAGCAAATCATAGGATACTCCATTCCCTGATTTTTAGCATGGACGGATATTGCCTTTGGATAAGGATAATCAAATGTGTGCGATGAATATGACCTTAACGTATGCGCTACGGCCTTTGTAGAATATTCCTCCCATAACGGATTTCCTTCCTTTGGATACATGGACACGGCCATAACGTCCCTATTGCCCATTTTAACGGCCTGCATATCCCAAATGAATTTTCTTGAGGTAGCGAAACCGAAATCACGTACATTTTCCGCTTTTAACTTCCAAGTTTTTGTCTTGTCCGAAAATCCTTTCTCTGCCGCTTCCGCTTCTGCTTGGGTTACGATCATAACAGGCTTGTCATAAGATTTCTTTGCCTGCTCATAACGTCTCAACATTTCTTTTGTATATACTTCCTTTCTGTTTTGAAGCACACCTGTTCCATCCAAAATATGATCGGCAGGTACGGTAATGTTTACTTCGTAATCACCAAATGGCAAGGCAAATTCACCATTGCCCCAAAATTGATGGTTTTGCCATCCTTCTACATCATTATAAACGGCCATTCTAGGAAAAAACTGGGCAATAACATAGGCCCTGTTCCCATCTTCAGCAAAATATTCATATCCTGATCTTGCCCTGTTTACGGTATGATCGGGAATGTTGTAATTCCATTTTACATTAAAAGAGAATTTTTCACCACTTTTTAAAGGCGCAGGCAAATCTACCCTCATCATAGTAAAATTAATGGTGTGCGGCAATGCTTTTCCAGAATCATCCTTTACATGCTCTATTACAAAACCACCGTCAAAAGGTGCTGTCATATATTTTCCAACAAAGGTTTTTGGCTGGTCTGCTATTGGCACTCCACTTCCATTTTTTAGTAACGCTTTGGAATCCTTGGTCCTAACGTTCTGGTCCAATTGTACCCATAAATACTCCAGAGCATCTGGGGAGTTATTGGTGTACGTTATGGTTTCCTCTCCATAAATTTTGGCATTCTTGTCATCTAAACGAATGTCCATTTTGTAATCTGCCTGTTGCTGATAGTAATCGGGTCCTGGTGCACCAGATGCGGACCTATACGTGTTGGGGGTTGCAAATTCCTCATAAAGTTGTTTGAACTTACTCTGGTTGTAATGCCCAGGTTCCTTTTCATTGCCTTCCTGTTCCTGTGCAAAGGAAACAGCAGCAAAAAGGAATAAAATAGAGGCGAAAGCGTACTTTATTCTAATCATTTTGAGTTTGTTTTAGTGTTCGAAAAATAAAGTTTTTAAAAGGATTTCTTAATGTAATGTTACAAGTTTAACATTCCTTTAGTATGCGATTTAATAAGTACGTGGCTCTTTTTATTACCGTCCACTTTTATATGTACCACATTTTGCTGATCATCAAAAAGGTCGGTAAGTACCTCGTTCGTTATACCGATCTGTTTTAATTCGTTACGTGGAATATTGGGTACTTCCAAATAACATATGAGCATATCCGTATCATACTTCTTACCTATAAAATTATAGGGTACTGTTTCCCCATTAATTTCAACCACAAATTTGGTACGCAAATATTTTTTCAAATAGTCACGGTCCATATCAGACTCTCTCTCCGTTCCCAATTTTGCGGGTATGCCGTATCGTTCATTAATAACAGCATTCATATCATCAATAAAAATGCGTGTTATAATCTGTACGGCCTCCTCTTTTTCCGAGTAATCCACATTGGTAACGCTGATGTAAAATTTATGCAGTACGGTAAAAGCAAAAAGGGGCACTAAAAGGGTAAGCAAACCTATTTTAAGAAATCTCATGTTCAATTGTTTTTAAACCTTTTGCAAAGTATATGCCAAATTTGCAGATGCTAATCTAATGAATTGTTTTTTCTGTACAGGATACTTTTTTGTCTTAGATATTCCCACAACGCTATACGGTCATGGGTGTCAACGACCTCTTGAAATCTTGAATCCACTTCGCAATAATAGAGAAAATCATCTATCTTTTCCAAGGGTATGCCCAAATTTTCCACATATTCCTCATCTGTAAAAAAGTCCCGTACCCGCTGGGTTCTTTCATATAATTTGTTCCTTGCCACCCGTTGTTTTAACATTTTGGTTCTACCGGTAATGGCATTAATAAGCGGATCAAAACTCATAATAGGATTCGCGGTCGCCGCCTGTAGTTCTCGCTCTGCCTTTGTGGGTATACGTACATAGGCATTAGGAAGCCCCAAAGTAGAAGCGGTAACAATAGGATCAAGGGTAAGGGTAGTAAGGTCCCTGCTTAGGTCCCCACTTAGGTTGTAAGGGGTTACGGTGACTTCGTCCAATTCTGTCAACGCATCTTCAAGTCCTATGGTGATCATTTTGCTCGCCATAATAGAGGGTGTTACCACTACTATTTTCTTTTTGTACTGGATGGCAGAAAATTCAAGGGTATCCATAATATGGACTGGAATGGAGAAAAAACCATTGTTATCAGTAATAGTGGCACGTTGCGTGGTAAGGTTTAGCACATGTGTAGCCGCAACATCACCATCATCACTATACACCCTGCCCTCCAATTGCTTGGCCCGGTCTGTTTGGGCCACAACCGTAAGCGTAATAAAAAATAAAGGTATTAGGAGATTACTCCTCATCTATTTCCTTGAGAAATGTTTTACTGTTGGTAACCAAGGCATCAATCAACTGAAATTCATTCTCTTTTTTTAAGAGCGATTGTGCAGGCATTCGCGTATCACAATAGATTAAAAATTCATTGATCCTATCTTGTGGTATCTGCAAGTCAACAACAAAGAATGTATCATCATACACCTGCCGTAACACCTCACTGACCTTTAGTTTAGGGCCCGTCTCCTCCTTCTCGTTTTGTGATTTAAAAATTGCCCTGAAAATATTTACAAAATTCAATCCGTTCTGCAATCCCCTTTCAGATTGGGAAAGGGCTATATTCTCAACCTCTGTACTACGATCGATCTCGTATTCATATTCCTTGAACTCTTCATTCTTTAATTTTAAAAAGCGTTCTTGCTGTTCTGGGGTAATGACCACCTCATCCAGTTCGGTCACTTTTTCCTTTACTTCTACGACCAACCTATTGTTTTCCAATATTTCTTCCGTAATGGTTACCACTTTTATATTATAGTTAATGGCCGTAAATACAAGTTCATCCCCCACCTTTACATTAATCTTAAATTGACCTTGGTCATTGGTAATGGTAGCCCTTTCAGAAGTAGAATTAATTACATTTTCATTGGGCACACCTTGGTCCATATAAATTACGGACCCTAGTAATGGCCGCCTGTCCATATCTTGTGCACATACGGTTGCTATAGCAAAAATTGCGAATATAAATAGTATTTTTCTGATCATTTACAAGTATTTAAAAGTATCAAATACCAAGAATAAGGCATTGAAAACATAAAGTAAAGATATGTAAGTATCATAAAAAAAAAGCCGTCAATAAACTTTTGTTAATTTCTTGACGACAAACTTTTGCAACAGCCCCGTAATACGTTATACTAAGACAATACACCTACCATTTACCGAACATCCATGTAATTGAACCTATATGTATAATATTTCAACCCATAAATAAAGCATAATTAATAGATAATTCTATTTTTGTTACCCACTATTTTATGCCCTAACACGCTTAGTATGAAAGCCATAATATTCTTTTTTTTGATCCTATTGTTCACCATACCATCGGTCACAGGACAAATAAAAATAGGAGACAATCCACAAAATATTGACCCGGCCTCTGTTTTAGAACTGGAAAGTTCCTCTAAAGTACTGGTCATTACACGTGTTACCACTGCAGAAATGGATGCCATTTTACCGCAACGGGGAGGAATTGTATATAATACCGATGCCGAATGTATTTTCTATTTTGATGGTGCTTCATGGATCAATTTATGTGATGCAATTGATTTTACGATTACCAACGAACCGATTGTAAACAATAGAAGTACCATTGCCATTACCCAAAGTAATGAGGGCTATAATCTGGAAGTGGCCAAGAACAGTATTTTAGGAAACAATATTGTTGACGGAGGTATAGGTGCCGTAGATATTGCGGACAACTCTATTACCCAAGATAAATTGGCCGAAAATTCCGTAGGATCTAGTGAACTACGTGAAAATTCCGTAGGATCCATAGAACTTAGGGAACGTAGCATACAAGCGGTGAACATAGCGGAACACACCCCGGGCCATATCTTGATTACCGATGAAAACGGCATTGTGGTATGGCAAGAGGCAGATGCCTTAAAAGGAGCCATTGCCGATGAATTTACCATTACCGGAGACGGTACCTTGGAAAATAGACTGGAACTATCCGAAGGCATACAGCTAAATATTTCCAATAATACCACCCTGATCGCAGACCATATTGTAGCGGATGAGGACACGGATGACACCAATGAACTTGTGGACTTGTCTTTTGATAAATTGACCAATACCTTGAGCATTAGCAAATCTGCAACGCCCAACGGTGGATCGGTAAATCTAGAGGCTGTAATAGGTTCTGATGACCAAGAACTTACCCTAAACAACAATATTTTAACCCTTGAAGCTGGTGGCGCTCCAATAGACCTGACCACCTATTTGGACAATACGGACGAACAGACATTGAGCATTAACGGCAATATACTTTCCATTACCGGTGGTAATGATATTACCCTGCCGGTAGGTGCTGCTGAGGTAGATGGGGATGTTAGGAACGAATTACAGGACTTGGCCTTTGATAATGCCACCAGTATCCTTACACTGACCAATCCGGGTACTCCGGGTAATCAGGTAAATCTTAGCGGTCTTGCCGGTGGTGGCATTACTTCCTTGAACAACGGATTTATTTTATTGGGTAATGGTGACGACGAACCTACGGAGGTTTCCATAGATGGTGATGCCACTATGAACAATATTGGTGAGCTGACTATAAAAGATGGGGTAATTACCCCAGCGAATATAGAGCCCCTAACCCCTACTCCTACAGCTAACCAAATGCTGATTACCAATACTGACGGGGTGGTGACTTGGGCTCCTGCAGGCTCAGGCACCAGCACATTGCCCAATGGAAATATTTTTATAGGTAACGATTTAAATACAGCAATACCGACTGTAGTACAAGGAGATGCCAGTTTAAGCAATAATGGTACGTTGACCCTTTTAAACAAAGTAGTGGAAGGTGCAAATATTGCGGATGAAACCATTGTATTAGAAAATCTAAATCAAAATGGTGCAACGAACGGACAAATTATTAAGTGGAATCAGGCCTTAAATGCAGGTGCAGGTGCTTGGACCGTGGCCAATGATTTAACCGATGGTACGGGTATACCCACATTGGCGAATGGCAATATGTTAATAGGTAATGACACAAACTTACCCACTGAAGTAACTATTAGCGGAGATGCAACTATTGCTGATACAGGTATATTAACCATAGCCGATGATGCCATAACCCTGGACAAATTAAGTAATATGGGGGCCGATGATGGTGAAGTTCTAAAATGGAACCAGGACAACGATACTTGGGAACTGGGAACGGACATCGGTACGGCATTTACCGCAGGTAACGGTTTGGCTCTGGATGATCAGAACGACCTTTCGGTCACTGTTGACGACACCACTATTGAAATTAACAACGACATACTCCGTATTAAAGATGATGCCGTTACACTGGACAAATTAAGT
This sequence comes from Maribacter sp. LLG6340-A2, assembly GCF_045057105.1. Taxonomy (GTDB): domain Bacteria; phylum Bacteroidota; class Bacteroidia; order Flavobacteriales; family Flavobacteriaceae; genus Maribacter. The sequence goes on from NZ_CP159332.1 coordinate 773,234, forward strand.
GATATGGGGGCCACCGCCAACGGACAGCTTCTAAAATGGGACCAGGACAACAATACTTGGGAACTTGGTACGGACATCGGTACGGCATTTACCGCAGGTAACGGTTTGGCTCTGGATGCTCAGAACGACCTTTCGGTCACTGTTGACGACACCACTATTGAAATTAACAACGACATACTCCGTATTAAAGATGATGCCGTCACTCTTGACAAGCTAAACCCGATGGGCGCCGATACCAACGGCCAACTATTGAAATGGAACCAGGACAACACCACTTGGGAGCTGGGAACCGACATCGGTACGGCATACACCGCTGCGGAAGGTTTGGCCCTCGATGCACAGAACAACCTTTCCGTTAGAGTTGACGATACCACTATTGAAATCGAAAACGACATACTCCAAATAAAACCGTCAACAATAAATAACCAATTTTTAAGAACAATTGGTGGCACCACCGTTTGGCAAAACTTAACTAACCCTTTAAATATAGGTTCAATTTTATTTTCAGATGGTGACGGAGGTGTAACCGAAAATAATGATCAACTATTTTGGGATAATAGTAATTCAAAACTTTATTTAGGCACCCAAATAGTAACAACAAACGATGTAAAATTAAATGTTGGTGGAACTACCAGAACACAGGGATTAAAAAATTCATCAGGTTCAGCAGGCAGTCCATCTTATCGGTTTACAAACAATGGGGATACCGGTATGTACTTAATTGATGAAGATGGCATATTGGGTTTTACCGCTAACAACAAAGAAGCAATAAGAATAGACGATTTACAAAATGTAGGTATTGGTCCTACCTTCGAGGAAAATGGAACTCCAATTGCAGCTAGACTACACGTAGACGGCGACATTAGAACTGAAGGAGCAATAACTGCATCCGGAGCAATAACTGGTGGCATTCCCGATTACGTTTTCCAAAAGTACTTTTTAGGCAATTCAATCTTAAACCCAAACTATGAGTTTAAAGATTTACTTGAAATTGAAAAATTTGTAAAACAATATAATCACCTTCCAGGTATACAATCAGCCTCTGCAATAAAAGAGCAAGGTTTTTGGGATTTAGGTGAAGCGTCAAGAATCAACCTAGAAAAAATAGAAGAGTTATTTTTACATACCATTGAGCAGGAAAAGAAAATTAAAGCATTAGAGGCATCAAACAAAAATATGGCTACCGAATTGCAAATACTCAAACAACAAATGGAAGAAATTAAAAACCTAATGTTAGCACAAAAGAAAGAATAATGCACAAAACACTTTCGCTTCTTTTTATTCTTTTGGCACTTTCGGTATCTGCCCAAACCGCCTTGTACAACAATGGCAACCTTCAAATACACGAAGGTGGGTCCATAGGTTTCCATACCAACCTTATCAACGCCTCACCAATGGATGGCAACTTAGGACTGGCCGGTTTTTACGGTACAGCGCCTTTACTAGTTTCGGGAGAATTTACCCCACAATTTCATGATGTGGAAATTGCATTGGAGAACGACCTTTTGCTGGCCTTAGGGGTCAACAATAGCAACAATACCAATTTTATACTGGGCAACGTACGTACGCCATTGAGCCAGCCTGAAATTTTTTATACGTTTTTAGATGATTCTTTTTATACGGGAGAAAACGATCTTTCTAAAATAGAGGGGTATGCCGCCATTACCAACAAACAGGAGTTTATGTTTCCTATTGGTGACAGAACGTATCTACGGCCCCTAATCATTAGGTCTTATAGCAACCATCTTTTTGCAAAGAGTGCTTATTTTTATGAGAATGCCAATAATCCGGATTCATTTTCGGGTTCATACAACACTTTTAATACGGCCTTGGATGTAGAGTTCGTCAGTAATCGGGAGTTTTGGCGTTTGGAAGGTAGCATTCCTACCACCGTTTCCCTTACTTACAATTCTCGTAGTGCCCTAGAAAACTTGACCGATGATGTCAATAAAATCATACCCGTAGGCTACAGCAAACTTTCGGGCAGATGGATCAACCTTGCTGGCAATGTTGCCACAGGTAACCTAACCGAAGGTATTGTAAGTACAGAGGAATTTGTTCCGGACGATTATGAACTATTGACCTTGGGGGTATCAAAAATTCCTTATGAACCCCTGTCCAAAGAGGTATTGAACCTGGACAATTACATTGTTTCGGCCAATGACGACGGCATTAACGATACTTTCTTTATTCCGGAAATTGTGGGTAAAGGCAATAATCTGGTTCAAATCTATGACCGTTACGGACTCAAGGTTTTTGAGTTTGTAAATTATACGGATGAATTTACAGGGTTTTCCAACTTGAACAATATTCCCCTGAATGCGGAAAAAGGACTACCGGCCGGTGTCTATTTTTATACCATAGCCCTCATCGATGAAAAATTAAATTACCAAGGATTTTTGTATTTGGCCCGATAGTTGAAATAACATATTCATGGTATTTTCTATGACCTTTTTTGCGTTAAAATTAGTTAGGTCATGTCTTAAAATCTTATTTTTAACTTATGAAGCGAAGAAATTTTATTCAAAAAAGCAGCTCTGCAGTACTTGCGGTTTCTTTATTCCCATCAATCTTTATTCCACAAGAGGACCAAGAGTTTTCAATAGATGAACTTATGGGGAAGGCAGATATTGAATTGTTCGGTAAAGGCATAAACCTTAGAAAAGAAGCACATGATGCTTTTTTGGAAATGAAAATGGCGGCCTATAATGCCGGGATTGATTTAAAGGTTGTTTCAAGTTATAGGGACTTTTCTCGTCAAGAAGCTATTTTTGAACGTAAATATATTACCTATACCGATGAAGGTATGGCCCCTTTGGATGCCATTGATAAAATTATAGAATATTCCACCATTCCCGGTACAAGTAGACACCACTGGGGAACTGATGTAGATATTGTAGATGGTTATCGTAAAGTAGAGGGAGATGTGTTGGTGCCCGGTAAGTTTGAAGCTGGCGGACCCTATGAGGACTTTAAATTATGGATGGACGAACATTCTGAAACCTATGGGTTTTATTTGGTCTATACCAAAGACCCTAAAAGAAGAGGGTTTAAATACGAACCATGGCATTATAGCTATGCCCCACTGTCCATACCAATGCTTGAACAATTTAGGAGCAAGAATATTGCCGCACTTTTGGCCAGAGAAGATTTTTATGGTACCGAACATTTTACAAAAGGCTTTCTACGATCATATATACAAAACAATATTTTAGATATAAATGAAGACCTTTTGTAGGCATTTTGTATTTTAGGCCCTGTATTAGAACACATTACCATGAACAGAGGAAGTTGGAAAATAAGAATATTCATAGGATTGGCCATTGTTGCCTTTGCTTTTATACAAAAGTGTAACAACACGGAAGAAAACCCTTATACCGGACGTTCGCAACATATTACCATGACCTCTGAGCAAGAAATTGCCATTGGACTACAGAGTGCCCCGGAAATGGCACAACAGCATGGCGGTCTTTATCCAGATGAACGCTTACAATCCTTTGTAGCCTCCGTAGGAAACAAATTGGTACAGAACAGCATTGCCAGGGAGACACCTTATCAATATAATTTCCATTTACTTGCAGATGACCAGACCATTAATGCCTTTGCTTTACCGGGCGGACAATGTTTTATTACCTATGCCCTTTTTTCCCAATTGAACGAGGCTCAACTTGCAGGAGTTCTTGGTCATGAAATTGGTCATGTAATTGGCAGACATTCCGCAGAACGTATTGCGGACAGCCAAACATGGCAAACCGCAACCATGGGCGCTACGGTAGGCGCCGGGGATATTGGCGGTATTGTAGGTAGTATTGGTCAGAACACCTTGTTGAAAAATGGTCGTGGAGATGAATTGGAAAGTGATGAATTAGGAGTTCTATTTATGATTCAATCTGGTTATGACCCCTACGAAATGATAAGGGTCATGGAAATATTAAAAGCTGCTGGCGGTCCCAACCGTGTACCTGAATTCCAAAGCACGCACCCAGATCCGGAAAACCGTATTGAAAAAATCAAAGAGGCCATAGACAAGTACAAAAACCAAGGTTAATCGATTATATTGGTCTTTTAACGTAGTGTACATTACCCCAAAGGGATTATTTTGTAACTTTGAGTAAGTCCCAAGCTTATTTTACCATATTGAATTGCCTTTATAGCTATGATATAATCATAGAAGAACACTATAATGGGAACAATTACACATTTTAAAAATATATACGTGCAGGCGTTTGAAAATTGCAAACCAGGTATTTTGGTTTCTATATTAAAAGTCTATTCGGTATTCTGTGCATTAATGCTTTTTATGGCAATGTATGCTTTTGTATATAGAGCCGCGAATGGTTTTGAATTTTAACGCTTTTACTCTTTTACTTGAACACTATTTGGAGTAGAAATTCATTTTATACAAAAAGGCTCGTTGAATTTCAACGAGCCTTTTATATTCCCAACACTAAAAATTTTAAGAATTCTCCTCTATTACAGATAAGACTTCCTTAGCATTGGACATTTTTGCGTAATCTTTAGCTGTATACCCGTTCTCACTCTTCATATTCAAATTGGCGCCATTTAGCAATAAAACCTTTAAAACTTCTACCCTATTATATCTTGCCGCAAACATGGCCGGTGTCATTCCCAAAGACTTTTCATTGGGTTTGTTACCTGTAGCAATTAAACTACGTACCTGATCCACATCTCCTTTCATGGCCGCTTTGCACAATGGACTAATATCATCATTTAAAACAATATGTTCATTGTTTAAGGAAATTTCCTTTGCGGTAGTGGCATATGATACAGAGAATGTCAATAGCCCCGCCAACACAAAAATTGAAATTAATTTTTTCATAATTATATTCTTTTAAATTGATTTAAATTATTGATATAATAAAATTACACTATATACAATGACAATAATTTAATTTAAGAAAGAAATAATAAATATTTAACATTGTTGAAATTTAGAGTTAACCTGCTTCCTGCTTTAGAAAACAAATCTAATTCAATGCTCAAATGATTTATTAAAAAAAGCCACCACATTATATGCGATGGCTACTGAAAATAAATATTAAACTTATTTAATATGCTTTAATTTCCTAGGGCCACTTCAATAAGTTGCAAAGCTTCATTTGCGTTAGAAAGTTCCGCATATTTTTTGGCGGTAAATCCTTGATTACTCACAGCCTTTACATCTGCGCCATGTTCAATTAGGAGAGACACTACCTCTACTTTGTTATAACGGGCCGCAAACATTAGCGGAGTCATTCCTAAAGATTTTTGGTTCACATCTTCGCCCATGGCAATCATTTTTTTAATCATTGCAATGTCACCTTTTATAATGGCTTTGCAAAAGGTACTCACTTCCACCGTGGTAGTAAAATGCGTGATTTTAGTAGTTGTAGATTTGTTAGATTCTTTAGCCAATACATTGGCCCCCATGGCAAAAATTACCACAGCGATTGTTAGCACTGTTTTTTTCATGATGATTGATTTTAATTGATGAATTGATTCTATTTAAGAGACGCTTACAACAGAAAAATGTTTCACTCTTTAACAGACTTATAACTAAACTTTAACAAAGGAGTCTAAATTTCCCATTGTTGTATTCATGGTAGTTGATATGAATAAAAGAAAATATTTAAATATTAAATAAAAGGTTTTATGGATTAAAACATCACCTAGAACAAACTGACATCTCATTTCTTTTTAAAATAGTTACAATTATAAAAAAGGCAGGGTATCTAGTAGCTTAACTAAGTAGAACATAGTATTTTTGCCACTTAAACCTAAGGAAAGATGAATAAGAAAGTAATCTTAATGATATTGGATGGTTGGGGAAAATCTCCTGACCCTGCAGTATCTGCAGTAGATAAAGCCAAAACACCGTTTATTGATAGTTTATATACTACATATCCAAATTCCAACTTACTAACAGACGGAATGAATGTTGGTTTACCTGAAGGACAAATGGGTAATAGTGAAGTAGGCCATATGAATTTGGGTGCAGGTAGAATTGTTTATCAGGACTTGGCCAAAATTAATAAAGCGGTTAAAGAGAATACCCTTAAGGATGAACAGGTTTTAAAAGATGCTTTCGAATATGCCAAGACCAATAACAAGAACGTACATTTTCTTGGATTGGTAAGTAACGGAGGAGTACATAGCCATACCAACCATATAAAAGGTCTTATTAATGCAGGTTACGCCTCTGGTGTAAAAAACATGTATATTCATGCCTTTACAGATGGTAGGGATGTAGACCCCAAAAGCGGAAAAGGGTTTTTAGAAGATTTAGTACAATTTTCTGTTGATAAGAATGCGCAATTGGCAACGGTTGTTGGAAGATATTATGCCATGGATCGTGATAAACGATGGGAACGCGTTAAAGAAGCTTATGACGTTATCGTTAATGCTCAAGGTGAAAAATCTACTGACATTGGTGCTAGCATTCAACATAGTTATGACAATGAAATAACAGATGAGTTTATAAAACCAATTGTAATGACAACCACAGATGGCACACCAATTGCCAGTGTAAAGGAAGATGATGTGGTTATCTTTTTCAATTTTAGAACAGACCGTGGCAGAGAACTTACTCAGGTACTTAGCCAAGAAGATATGCATGAACTAAATATGCATAAATTAAATCTTTACTATGTTACCTTGACCAATTATGACGAATCCTTTATTGGGGTTAAGGTGGTCTACAATAAAGATAATATCGTTGAAACCTTAGGTGAGGTATTGTCCAACGCAGGTAAAAAACAAATACGTATAGCCGAAACCGAGAAATACCCACATGTAACTTTTTTCTTCAATGGCGGAAGAGAAGTTCCTTTTGATGGAGAATCACGAATTTTATGTCCGTCCCCAAAAGTTGCTACCTACGACCTAAAACCGGAAATGAGCGCATATGAAATTAGGGACAAGATTATTCCTGAATTACAACAGGGAGATGTGGATTTTGTGTGTTTAAATTTTGCAAACCCAGATATGGTTGGTCATACCGGTGTAATGGAAGCGGCCATAAAAGCTTGTGAAACCGTTGACGAATGTGCCAAGGATGTCATTACAGCTGCACAAGAAAACGACTATTCCGTTTTGGTCATTGCTGATCACGGTAACTGCGAAACCATGATTAATGCTGACGGAAGCCCAAACACGGCACATACGACGAATCCGGTTCCTTTAATTCTGGTGGATAAGGATATTAAAAAAATAAATGATGGTGTATTGGGAGATATTGCCCCTACAATCTTAAAATTAATGGGCGTAGAAAAATCCAAGTATATGACCCAAAATTCATTGGTTTAAAAACTAGAGGTTTTCCCTACCACTTACATAGAGAATATGATTAAAATAAAAACAGCCGAAGAAATTGAACTAATGCGTGAGAGCGCCTTGATCGTTTCCAAAACATTGGGGATGCTTGCAGCAGAAGTTAAACCAGGTGTTACCACATTGCAATTAGATGCTTTAGCGGAAACCTTTATACGGGACCACGGTGCCGTTCCTGGTTTTCTTGGTCTATATGATTTTCCAAATTCTTTATGCATGAGTCCCAATGCCCAAGTGGTGCATGGAATCCCCAATGACAAGCCTTTGGTAGAAGGAGATATTATCTCTATAGATTGCGGAGCTCTTAAAAATGATTTTTACGGAGATCACGCCTATACCTTTGAAGTAGGAGAAGTTACCCCTGAAATCAAAAGATTGTTGGAGGTTACCAAACAATCCCTTTATGTAGGTATTCGCGAATTTAAATTAGGTAATAGAGTTGGGGATGTAGGCTATGCAATACAAAAATTTACGGAAGAACATGGTTACGGTGTGGTGCGTGAATTAGTGGGCCACGGTTTAGGAAGAAAAATGCATGAGGATCCTGAAATGCCCAATTACGGTAGACGTGGAAGAGGTAAAAAATTTGTTGAGGGAATGACGGTTGCCATTGAACCTATGACGAACATGGGCACAAAAAATATTAAGCAATTAAAAGATGGTTGGACCATTTTAACGGCAGATGGCAAACCTAGTGCACACTTTGAACATAACGTAGCCCTTGTTAATGGTAAACCTGAACTACTTTCTACATTTAAATATATATATGAAGCCCTAGGTATAGAAAGTAATGAAGAAGATGAATTTAGATCAACTTCTACCACAAATTAAATAAGGTTCATGAAAAAAATTTTTAAATTTTTTCTGAACCTTATTCCTAGACCAGTACTCATTTCTCTAAGTTATTTGGTTAAACCAATTTTTCAAGTTTACTATCGTGGTAATTCTTATGAGGACCCTATAGACGGTAAAAAGTTTCGTAGTTTTTTGCCCTACGGATATGAAAACCCTCGAGAAAATGTGCTCTCTCCCTCTACCCTTTCCTTAGAACGGCACCGTTTACTTTGGTTATTCCTGAAAAACGACACTGATTTTTTTTCCGCACCGTTACATGTTTTACACTTTGCACCAGAACAGGCATTTTATAAGCGTTTTAAAAATCTAAAGAACTTAAACTACGTTACTACAGATTTAAATAGCCCTTTGGCAGATGTTAAAGCGGATATTTGCAATTTGCCATTTAATGAAAATACGTTTGATGTCATCTTATGCAATCATGTACTTGAACATATACCTGATGACACCAAGGCCATGAAAGAACTATATCGTATATTAAAACCTGGTGGATGGGCTATTCTACAAGTACCACAAGAATTAAATCGCGAACATACATTTGAAGATCATACCATTGTAGATAAAGTTGAGCGTGCTAAAATTTTTGGTCAATATGACCATGTGCGCATTTATGGCAAGGATTATTTTAATAAGCTGAGAAGTGTAGGATTTACGGTAAAAGAAATTGACTACACCAGTAAATTATCACCTGATACCATTGATAGATATAGGCTGGCAAAAGGTGAAATTATACCTTTTGTCCACAAGTAATCATTGTACTACCACATCCTTAAATCCCTTTGTCAAGAATTCTTGGGTCTCTCCAAATTCATCCGAATAAATAATATAAGCCTCTAACGTTTCGTTGTCTGCAATTAATTTAAAGGCTTCATCTAATTCCATCGCCATAAAAGCGGTGGCATAGGCATCGGCAGTTGCACAATTTTCTGCCAAAATAGTTACCGCCAAAGTATTGGATATTTGAGTAAACCCTGTTTTTGGATTTACTGTATGAACATACTTTTTACCTGTGGCATCATCTATTCTAAATTTTCTATAATTACCAGATGAAGCTAAGGCACGGTCATTTAAATTAATCAATATCTTGATCTTTCTATCCATCATGGTTTCAGGATCATCAATACCTACAACCCAAGATTTTCCTTTTATAGCATTGTTACCTTTGGCAACGAGCTCACCACCTACTTCAATTAAGTAATTAGGTATACCTTTTGCATCTAACATACTTGCAAGACGGTCTATAGAATAACCTTTAGCTATGGCATTAAAGTCTATATATACATTGGGCGCTGTTTTTATCACTTGATTATTAGCGTTTAAGGACACTTTATCAAAACCTACATATTGTAACAAACTATCTACTTTGGTGCTATCCATTGATATTTTACGCTCAGGACCAAAACCCCAAGCATTAACCAATGTACCCACGGTAGGATCAAAAAAACCATCCGTATCCGCATGAATATTCTTGGCCATCTTAAAAACTTCTTGAAACATGTGATCAACAATTACTGTAGAATCTCCATTGTTAATTCTTGAAATATCCGAATTGGGCATATATGTGGATAATGAGTGATTGATTACCTTAAAAACGGAATCAATTTCACTTTGCACATTCATTTCTTCGTCAGCTATAACCACAATATTATAGGTGGTCCCTAAGGCTGCACCAGAATAATCACTTCTATAATAATCCTCCTTTTTACACGACTGTAATACAACCAATATAATTAATACTACTAAAAATCCTTTCCTCATATTTCTACCAATCCGTCAAAATCAACAATATATTCCTCGTTTAAATACACCGGTAAGTTGTGATCGGCGGCATTCACCAAACCTACACCGGCATAAAATGTTCTAGCTTCAAATTTTAGCGCATGATCCTTCATTTTTTTAAGGTCGGACATAAAGAAATCCATATCCTTGGGGTCTGCAGGATATTCTATAGCTTTTACAACCACAAAACGCATCTTTTTATCCTTGATACATACAAATTGAGGATTCTTGCGAAGCTCACTGTTTACTGCCAAGAATTCAAAACCATCTTCTTCTAGTTTTTTGCCCACAATATTCATGGCCAAATTATGTAGTTCCTGCTCTGTTAAAACGTGCATTTAATTCTTTTTACAAAAAAAACCGATATAAAGTATATCGGTTATGTTATTGATTATTAGTTAGTTAAAACTATCCACCAAAATCATCGAATCGTATATGTTCATCTGGAATACCAAAATCTTCTCCCATTTTCTGAACAGCCTTGTTCATTAATGGAGGTCCACAGAAATACAACTCTATATCCTCTGGCGATTCATGATGGCTTAAATAATGATCTATAACGCAATTATGTATAAAGCCTACAAAACCATCACCTGGAGCATCTATGTTTTCTTTTACTTTCCAATTATCTTCCTCTAAAGGTTCAGACAAGGCTAAGTAAAATTTAAAATTTGGAAATTCTTCCTCTAATTTATAAAAGTGATCCAAGTAGAATAATTCTCTCTTAGAACGACCACCGTACCAATACGTAACTTTTCTTTTTGTCTTTAAGGTTTTGAATAGATGGTACAAGTGAGAACGCATGGGCGCCATACCTGCTCCACCACCTACATAAAGCATTTCTGAATCTGATTCATTAATAAAGAACTCTCCGTAAGGTCCTGAAATTGTACACTCATCACCTGGCTTTAAATTAAAAATATAGGAAGATGCTACACCAGGGTTGACATCCATCCATCCATTTTTAGCTCGATCCCAAGGTGGTGTGGCAATACGTACATTCAACATGATCTCTCTACCTTCTGCAGGGAAAGATGCCATTGAGTATGCTCTTTCAACCGTCTCTGGATTCTTCATAACCAAAGGCCATAGGTTGAACTTATCCCACTCTGCTTGAAACTTATCTGGAGTTTCATGTTCCTCAGGGTGTGCGGTAATATCAATATCCGAATACTTAACCTCACACTCAGGAATTTCAATTTGAATATAACCCCCTGCCTTGTAGCCCATATCCTCAGGGATTTCAACTACAAATTCTTTAATAAAAGAAGCTACATTATAATTACGCACCACTTTTGCAGGCCATTTCTTAATACCGAATACTTCCTCTGGTATTGTAATTTCCATGTCTTGCTTTACCTTAACCTGACAGGCCAAACGAGCTCCATGGTTCAATTCTTTTTTGGAGAAATGAGGAGTTTCGGTAGGTAAGGCTTCACCTCCACCGGATAAAACATGACATTCACATTGAATACAGGTTCCACCACCACCACACGCAGATGGCAAAAAGACCTTTTGGTTACCCAAGGTAGACAATAATGATCCCCCAGAGGCAACTTCAATTTTCTTCTCTCCGTTTATAGTAATGGTCACAGGACCTGATGGAGATAATTTTTGTTTTGTAAACAGAAGTAATGCTACCAATACCATTAAAAGTATTAGAAATGCAACAACGGTTATCAGTATAGTTCCGCCAGTACTTGTAGCTAAAATCATATTTATTTTTTTACGTCGTTATAAGAAATGACCTTTTCGTCAACTTCAGTTTTCTTTTCTACTATTTCTTCTTTAGGCTCAACTACTTCCAATTGTTGAACTTTGTTCACTTGCTGATCCGCCTCTTCCGCTTCTTCACCACCGCCGGTCAACATACCTCCAAAGCTTTGAAAGCCTATACCCATTAAACCAGTAATGATAAAGGTTATTCCCAATCCTCTTAAAGGAGCGGGTACATTACTATATCTAATTTTCTCACGTATTGCCGCAATGGCCAAAATGGCCAAAAACCAACCAATTCCAGAGCTAACTCCGTAATTAAAAGCTAGACCTAAGGTTTCAATCTCTCTTGCTTGCATAAACAACGACCCCCCTAAAATAGCACAGTTTACTGCAATTAACGGTAAAAATATACCCAGTGAATTGTACAAAGAAGGTGAGAATTTTTCAACAACGATTTCAACCAATTGAACCATAGTTGCAATGGTTGCAATAAATAGAATAAAAGATAAAAAGCTAAGGTTATATTCCGCATACTCCGGACCTAACCACACCAATGCCCCATCTTGTAATAAGTATTTATCCAATAACCAGTTTAATGGTACCGTAACCGCTAATACAAATATAACAGCAGCACCTAAACCAACTGCAGTAGCCACTTTTTTGGATACCGCCAAATAAGAACACATCCCTAGGAACACGGCAAACACCATGTTGTCAATAAAGATGGACTTAAAAAATAATTCTACATGTTCTAACATAATCTCTACTTAAATGTCCGTTTAATTCTCTTCTACAAGTGCAGGATTCCTTGAACGTTGAACCCAAATTATTATACCAACTACGATCAATGCAGCCGGAGGAATAATCATAAAGCCATTGTTTTCATACCCTGTAGCATATAATCCTGTTTTAGCTATTGGATCTCCAAGTACAGGAATACCAAATAACGTACCTGACCCAAGCAGTTCCCTAAAGAACCCAACAATCACCAAGATAACACCGTAACCAAGTGAGTTACCTATACCATCTAAAAATGAACGCCATGGTCCATTTGCCAAAGCAAATGCCTCAAAACGACCCATAATGATACAGTTGGTAATAATTAGACCAACAAATACGGCCAAGGTCTTACTCAACTCATAAGCAAAGGCCTTTAAGACTTGATCAACGATAATTACCAATGTTGCCACAACGATCAGTTGCACGATAATTCTAATTTTTGACGGTATAATATTTCTCATTAGGGAGATAACTACGTTACCCGCACCTAACACGAACATTACCGATATTGCCATTACCAATGACGCCTTTAACTCTGCCGTAATAGCCAAGGCGGAACATATACCTAGTACCTGTATGGTAATAGGGTTGTTATCCGCAAGCGGATCCGTAATTAGATTGGTATCTTTTTTTGAGAGTAGTGCCATATTACTTTGCTCTAATTGTTTCTAAATAAGGTTTGTATAACTTAACGGTTTCCTTGATCATTGCAGATACACCGTTCCCTGTAATAGTAGCACCTGCCAAGGCGTCTACTTCATTATCATCTTTTGTATTGTTCAATGGATCATTGTTGCCTTTAGCAACATCTATACCTGCATATTGTGTTCCTTTTAATATGGTTTCCCCTTTAAAGTCATCCATAAAATAGCGCATTTTAATATTTGCACCTAAACCTGGGGTCTCCCCTTTGTGGTCAAAATAAACACCTTGGACAGTCATTGTATTATCTAAGGCTATAAAGCCCCAAATAGCATCCCAAAGACCTTTTCCGTACATAGGAATGATATAGAATTTCTTTCCATCCTTTTCTCCTATGAATACGGGCAACTTATAATCTTCGCCTTTTTTGATATTGGCCAATTGTTTTTTGAGATCAATTAAATATGCTTCGTCATCTTGGGAAATCTTATCTCCTTGAATGACCAACTGCTCCTTGATATAAGCGGCGAACTCATCTTCAACTACATCCGTAGGAATGAAATTAACACTACCAGCGTCATCTCCATTTTCATTTACACCCATTGCATAAAGAATGTTCTGTTGTTTTTCAAAACGCTCATTCTCTTTGATATTTGGACGTAATGCCGATGCCAAGAAAGCTAGAATCGACCCAACTACCACAACCATAACGGCTGCAAAAATTACGGTATAACTATTTTTATCTGTATTAACTGCCATAATTAAACTGTTTCAGCTTTAAGTTCCTCTGCTTTACCATCTGAATCTTTTGGATAGATCGTAGCATTTTTTAATCTGTTCATTCTTCTCTTAATATTACCCCTAACCACATAATGGTCAATAGTAGGCGCAAATACGTTCATCAACAAAATCGCTAAGAATACACCTTCTGGGTACGCAGGGTTGAATACACGGATCATTACAGAAATGAATCCTATAAAGAAACCATAGTACCATTTACCCTTATTGGTCTGGGAACCTGTTACGGGATCGGTAGCCATGTAGACAATACCGAATGCCAAACCACCTACGATTAAATGTTTCCAGAAATCAAAACTCATTAAACCATAGAACTTGCTTGATTCGCCTATCCAACCAAAATCAACTACTTGGTTAAATATTAAGCCCATTACCAATGAACCGATTACAGCACTTAGCATGATTCTCCAGCTAGCAATCTTAGTAAAGATTAAGAATAACCCTCCTAAAAGGATTAAGAACGCCGATGTTTCACCAACAGAGCCTGGAATAAATCCAAAGAACATATCTGAAACAGAATATGACATCTCAGCTCCTTTGTTTTGCGCTAAAAACCCAAGTATAGTTTCACCTGAGTAGGCATCAACATTTGTAGCACCTGCCAAAATTTCTTCTGAACGCTCTCTAGCACCGTAAACCCAAACTTTATCACCACTCATCCAAGTAGGATAAGCGAAGAACAAAAATGCTCTAATGGTTAAAGCAGGATTAAGAATATTCATACCTGTACCGCCAAATACTTCTTTACCGATAACAACACCGAACACTACGGCGACTGCCAACATCCAAAGCGGAGTATCTATAGGTACGATCAATGGCACCAACATACCGGTAACCAAATACCCCTCTTCCACTTCATGACCTTTGATAACGGCAAAAATAAATTCCACAATTAGACCTACAGCATAAGAAACCACCACTAATGGCAACACCTTAATAATACCGATCCAAAAGTTATCCCAGGTAAGAAAATCGTTCATTAAAGAAAATTCTGCAGGAAAGCCATTGATTGCAGAATAATACTGATAACCTGCGTTGAACATAGAAAATATCAACACTGGTACCAGTGCCATAATTACCGTATTCATGGTACGCTTTAAATCATCGGCCGCCTTTACATGTGTACCACCTGCATGGGTAGTTTCATCTGGCGAAAACAAAAAAGTATGAAAGGCATTAAAGGCAGGAGCCATTTTCTTACCCTGATACTTCAGTTTAAGTTCGTGTAATTTGCTTTTTAAACTCATTTCTTATCCTATTTCTTTTTGCAATAAATCTAAGCCCTCACGAATAATTTTCTGGTGCGGTTGTTTAGAAATACATATAAACTCAGTTAACGAAAAATCTTCTGGAGCCACTTCGTACAAACCTAATTGCTCCATTTCATCCAAATCTTTAACCATACACGCCTTTAATAGCTGCATTGGAAAAATATCCATTGGAAAAACTTTTTCATATTGTCCCGTTACCACAAAAGCTCTATGCTCACCATTGGTATTGGTATCTAAATCATACTTTTTATTGGGTTGCAACCAAGAGAACGTTAGCGCCCTTGTAGCGGAAATTTTATCGAATACCGGTTTGTTCCAACCAAATAATTCATAATCATCACCTTCAGGTATTACGGTAACCGTATTATTGTAAGACCCTAAATATCCATCTGGCCTACTTTTAGAGCCTGTTAAAACATCTCCGTTAATGACACGAAAATTCTCCTCGTTTACGCCACTGGCATATAAAAAGGTAGAAATTTCAGCACCAATTTTGGTTTCGTAATATTTTGGAGCTTTAACGGATGAACCTACAAGTGCAACAATACGTTCCGCATTATATTTTCCCGTTAACAAATATTCCCCAATAATTATGAGGTCTTGAGGAGATACGGTCCATACCAATTCCCCTTTATTTATAGGATCAATCCTATTAATTTGAGTTCCGACCAATCCTGCCGGATGCGGGCCGGATACTTTGTGCAATGCTACCCCTTGCAATGAAGATAAAGGCGATGTACCTTTAGCGTCTACCGACACATGTATTTTACCGGGCGTTAATTTACCCAATGCGGTAATTGCCGCCTGTAATTCTTTTTCCTTACCCTGCAATACGTAATCTACATTTGCCTGTAAGGGAGCACTGGCATACCCTGACACAAAAATAGATTTTGGCGTGGTATCCGGATTTGCTATTACATCATAAGGACGTTGCTTAATAAATGGCCAACAACCACCTTTTAACAATGAAGCCTTAATTTCTGCCTTAGATGCCTTTTCAACATCCATTGCAGAACCCGTTACGGATTCCTGCGTTTTATCAGCCAAAATTTTCAATGTTAAAATGCGTCTTCTATCCCCTCTTTCAATCTCAATAAGCTCACCACTTACCGGAGAAACAAAAAGCATTTCCTCTATATTTTTATTATAGAACAACGGCTCACCGGCTTTGACCTCGGCACCTTGCTTTACCAACATCTTAGGGGTAATACCATGAAAATCGCTAAGCTGAATTGCGTAAACATTACTAAGAACAGCTTTTGAAGTTGACTGTTCTGCGGCGCCCACCAGGTTAATATTGAGCCCTTTTTTAATTCGTATGTCTTTGGACATTTGCGTGTAGACCTTTAGGTTAACAAAATTTGACGCAAATTTAAGTACAAAAACTTCGTTTTCATAATTATTACCCCATAATTTAGACAATACAACGAGCTATCTTTTTTAGGTATCGTTTTTGTTTACCTTTACTGCGTAAAAAGCTATCAAATGCGATATTTCGTTAAACTTATTGTACTTCTGTCATTTTTGCAAAACGTTACTGCACAAGTACAGAAGGAGGTTAATCCGCCAAGTCATATAAAATCTATCATTTTTAAAGGACCAACGGATGACCAATTCCCCGTTATAAAAATAGGAGAGCCCATATATCTTGAATTTGATGATATACTGGCCAATGAACAGGACTATTATTATAAAATAACTCACTGCGATTATGATTGGAAAAAGTCTGCGCTATTAAAATCCCAGTACTTGGACGGGGTAGACAATCAACGTATAGTCAATTACGAAAACAGCTACACCACCTTAGAAACCTACAGCAATTATCAACTTACTATACCCAATGACAATGTTCGCCTTAAGGTAAGCGGCAATTATCTTATTGAAATCTATAACAACAATTATGAACTACAGTTTTCAAGAAGGTTTGTCGTCTATAAAGATCTGGTGAATGTTGGTGCCACCATAAAGCGTTCCAGAGATTTTAATTATTTGAACGAAAAGCAAGTTGTTCAATTTACATTACAACCAAGCAGTTTGCGCTTAGTAAACCCTAAAAAAGAAGTTAAGGTCGCCATTTTACAAAATTATTACTGGCCTACTGCCATTTACAATGTTCCACCCCAATATACCATTGGCAATGAACTTGTTTATAAATATGACCAAGAAACGGCGTTTTATGGTGGAAACGAATTTTTACTTTTTGATACGAGCGACCTTAGAGCTCCCAGTTCGCAAATTTCAAGCATTGAACTTTCTGACCTGTACAACCATTACCTATTTGCGGACAAACCAAGAAATGATCAATCTTACACCTATTTTCCAGATATTAACGGAGATTTCGTTATAAGAACCTTGCAGGGCGACGATGCCTCTAGGGAGGCAGAATACACCATGGTCCATTTTAGCTTACCCTACACGGAATACATTGCCTTGGACGATGTTTACGTGTTCGGCAAATTCAACAATTATGCGTTGACAGATGAAAACAAAATGACGTATAATGAGGATACGGGCATGATGCAAGCTACCATAAAAATGAAGCAAGGATTTTACAACTATAAATATGTATTAAAAGATAACAATGATATTGATTTAAATGCCGTAGACGGTAATTTTCACTTTACCGAAAACAATTACATTGTTTTAGTCTACTATAGAAATTTTGGCGATATGTACGACAGTATCATAGGCGTTGGATCGGCCAACTCAAGAAATATAACCAACTAATGTATCTTTACGTTTTTCATCGCTTATGAAAAACACACCAACCACCAGAACCACCGGCAGATATAAATTACAATATAGAGGCGTTGAATGCCTTAATTGTGGACACCCTTTAGATTTGAGCGATAAATATTGCCCAAACTGTTCACAGGCAAACAGCACAAAAAAAATCTCACTTCTAGATTTTTTTGAAGAGTTTTTCACCAATATCCTTTCTTATGATTCCAAGATTTTACAAACCCTTACGGCGCTGCTATTAAGACCGGGAAAAATAACGAAAGACTATATTGCCGGCAAGCGTTTATCTTATACCAACCCTTTTCGGTTTTTACTGAGCTTGTCCATTATCTATTTTTTACTGATCAGTTTAAGCGGTGAGCTGGAAGCTTTGAACAGATTTGGTTCCGAAAACAAAGAGTCTATATTCAATTTAAAAAAGCAGTTGAACAACCTAGAATTTGACTCGGAAGAAGAAAAACAGCAAGCGTTAGCAGTAATTGACTCTTTAAACAAACAACGATTTACTGGCACTAAAATAAACAATAAGGATTCCCTACTCCTATCTAACCCAATTCAGCATTTTAAGGAGGTCAACCAAAAAGGTATTGCCGCAAGGTTTTTTGAAAAAATACAATTTTTCAATACCATAATACAAAACGATACGATTTACACGTTTAAAGAAAGCACTGCTAAATATAAGATTAGCAACTCTACAGAGAATGAAATGGCCTATAACCTATCTAACAGTTTAGTAGAAATTGAAAAAAGACCAGGGACATTCGTAAATACTTTAATTTCAAAATCGCCCTTTGCCACATTCTTCTTTCTACCCTTCTTTTCTTTGTTCATTTGGTTGGTCTACATCAGAAAAAAATACACTTATACCGATCATTTAATCTTTAGCTTCCACAATCAATCGTTATTATTTATCTTGCTCATTGTTAGCTATTTGGTAAATGCCATTTTTAATGTTGGTAGTGAGAGCCTATTTATATTGGTTTTCTCCGTCTATCTATATAAGGCAATGCGAAATTTCTATAACCAAGGTCGATTTAAAACTATTGTAAAATATTTATTCCTGAATACTATTTTCATAATTTTGGGATTTTTTGCGGTAACAATTTTAATAGCTGCTAGCGTATTTACTTATTAAGAATGATGATAACACAGGTAACCAAGGGCATAAAAATATCGGTTCAAACCAGTTTTGAGGGTACTTTCTTTAAAAATTACAAAATGCATTACGCATTTGGGTACACCATATGTATTGAAAATCAAAGTCAAGATGCCGTACAGCTCACTTCCCGCCATTGGAAAATATTTGATTCCTTAAACGATATGGAAACTTTGGATGGCGAAGGTGTTATTGGAAAAAAACCTGTAATTCAGCCCGGAGAATCACACACCTATAATTCCGGTTGTTTATTAACATCTCCTATTGGTGCCATGAAGGGCCACTATAATATGTCCAATTTTAAAACCACCGAAAAATTCAGGGTTTATATTCCTACTTTTAAATTTAGCGCACCCTTTACCTTGAACTAGTTCTTTTTAACCTTCTTATAAGTTTTAAGTCCAACACCGTTTTAGTACCTTTGGTCAACTTTTTAATTTTAAAATTTTGACAATGGGAAAAGGTTTTTTTCAAGTTCCAGAAGCTATTAATGAACCAATTAAAAGCTACGCTCCAGGTTCTCCAGAAAGAGCATCTGTATTGGAACAATATAAAGCATATTACAATAATAACGTTGACGTTCCTATGTACATAGGTTCTGAAGAAGTGCGTACGGGCAACACAAAACCCATGTCACCGCCCCACGATCATCAACATGTCGTAGGAACTTACCATACAGCCAACAAGCAAGATATACAGAATGCCATTGACAATTGTCTTTCCGCCAGGGATGCATGGGCCAATGTTAGCTGGGAGCAACGTGCCTCTATATTCTTAAAAGCGGCTGATCTAATAGCAGGCCCTTACCGCGCAAAAATTAATGCGGCCACTATGATCGCCCAATCTAAAAACATTCATCAAGCCGAGATAGATGCCGCCTGCGAGCTCATAGATTTCCTGAGATTTAATGTAGAATACATGTCCCAGATCTATGCAGAGCAACCAGAGTCCGCGCCAGGGATTTGGAACAGGGTAGAATACAGACCGCTAGAAGGTTTTGTATATGCCGTTACTCCTTTTAATTTTACCGCAATTGCAGGTAATTTACCCGCAAGTGCCGCACTAATGGGCAATGTAGTTGTATGGAAGCCAAGTGACAGTCAAATTTTTTCAGCAAAGGTTATCGTAGATATTTTTAAAGAGGCCGGTGTACCGGACGGGGTAATCAATGTTGTTTATGGTGATCCCGTTATGATTACGGATACCGTGTTGGCTAGTCCAGATTTTGCAGGTATTCATTTTACAGGTTCCACACATGTTTTTAAAGAGCTTTGGAAACAAATAGGAAACAACATACACACCTATAAAACATATCCTAGAATTGTAGGTGAAACCGGTGGTAAGGATTTTATATTAGCGCATCCTACCGCTAACACAAAGCAAGTAGCAACCGCTATCTCTAGGGGCGCTTTTGAGTTCCAAGGGCAAAAATGTAGTGCTGCCTCCAGGGTATACTTACCCAAATCTACTTCCAAAGAGATTTTGGAACTAGTAAAGGCAGATATCGACTCATTCAACAAACCGGGTTCACCGGAAGATATGTCCAACTTTATTACTGCGGTCATTCATGAAAACTCGTTTGATAAATTGGCAAAATTTATTGATCAGGCCAAAAAAGATTCCAAAGCGGAAATTTACGCCGGAGGCAATTATGACAAATCAAAAGGATATTTTATAGAACCGACCGTAATTGTTACAACAGACCCAAAGTACACAACAATGGAAACTGAACTTTTTGGACCAGTTGTTACGATTTATGTCTATGATGATGCGGATTGGAAAGACACTCTAAAATTAGTAGACACTACTTCTGAATATGCTTTGACAGGTGCGGTACTATCCAATGACAGGTATGCTATTGAGGAGGCAACCAAGGCACTACAAAATTGTGCAGGTAATTTTTATATTAATGACAAACCAACCGGTGCGGTCGTTGGCCAGCAACCTTTTGGAGGCGCAAGAGCATCTGGAACCAACGACAAGGCAGGTTCCGCACAGAATCTATTGCGTTGGGTTTCTCCTAGATTAATAAAAGAAACATTTGTTACCCCTACTGATTACAGATATCCCTTTTTAGGGTAATTTAAAAAAAGGCCGAATTTAAATTCGGCCTTTTTTATTGAAATTCTAAAAATAAAAGGTACATTGAAACATAAATTAATCTCTTAATACTCACTTAACACACTAATTATGAAAAAGTTACTCTTTTTAGTTCTAGTATGCAGTGCCTGTATTGTCCAAGCACAAGATGAATTAGCGCAAAACACCATTAAGGCCGTTTTAGCAGGAAACCAATCTCAAGTTATTCAACTTGCGGAAGCTTTCCCAGATGATAAATATGATTGGCGTCCTATGGAAGGTGTCAGTTCTGTTGGCGAAGCGCTATTACATGTAGCAGGTGGCAATTATTTTCTAGCATCCAAGCTTGGTTTTGCCCCACCGGAAGATGTTGATGTAATGAACCTGGGCAAAATAACCGGTAAAGAAAACATTATTGCCGCTTTGAAGAAATCCAATGATTTTGTACTGGAAAAAATTACATTGGTTGAGGACGGACAATTGAACGATGAAGTGGACTTTGGGTTTATGAAGGCAAATAAATTAGGTGGCCTACTTGCCATTATGGAACATAATGGGGAGCACAAAGGACAGTTAATAGCTTATGCCAGATCAAATGATATTGTTCCGCCATGGAGCAAGTAATTTTTTGGTAGACAAATTACGGCCTTCAATCATTCATTTGATTGGAGGCTTTTTAATAGGGAAAAATGGAAGAACATCACTAAAACCTACCCCTACAGAATAACTTCATGTCATTCTTAGCAAAGAATTCATTAAAACACTTAAGTACAGAACAATATCAATGTAAATTTAACGTTAATTAATTGTATTTTAAATGTTATTTGTTGAACTTAGAACTAAAATTGAACTGATTATGAAGCATGTACAGGAAAGATCTCGGGTTAACATACTATTAAAAATGGAAAACTTTTGGGAATATTTGAAGCTGTTTGCCAAAAAGCATCGAGCTTCATATTACTATAATTTATTTCATTAACCATACACACATTAAAAATCCCTAATGTGTAGGTCAAAAAAGAAATAAGTCACAACACCTTCCTGAAAACTAGAAACTTACCACTTAACCCTAAGAGGACATCAACCTCAACTTACTGCATTTTAACTTCTTATGGAAAATTTCCTCAAACCTATTTAGCTGAAGGATTAAATAACCTTGCCCTATTCAATAATAACCATTTGCTTGTAGAAAGTAAGTTAACAACAATACTTTTAGCGTCTAAAAGCTAGTATACTCCTAATAATTGGTTTAGAATATACATAATACGACTTGAAACCAATGTAAGTCATCTACCCTCTTCTATTTACCTAAAAAGATTCAAGGTTATATTCTCTCCCAATGATATTTTTATGCCTTAAATTCTAAAAATGAGGTATATGGAACATCTTATCTATCCTAAAAAGCAACCATTTTACCCTTTACAAGGGTCACTTTTGAAAAACTGAAATTTTTAATAACGTGAATTTTGGTTTGGAAAATTTAATAAACAACAACCTTTTAAATCTTATAAAAATTTTAATTCCATAACACCAACTTAGCACCTATAAGTACACATAAGCCTCATTTTCAGCTATTTTCAAGTTGGCAATTTTTATTAATTACTGCCGTTAATTAATAAAATTCAAAAATCAAACATGAAAAAAAGTATTGGCAAGGTAATCCTAGGTATTTTGCTTTCACCTTTTACCTTTATTCTAAATAGTTGTAGTCCTTTGGGCGAACCTGTGAATCCACAAATTTCCAAAAACCATTATTTCAATAAAAACAATACGGATGTTATTTGGAGTAGACAAGGTAATTGGTTTGCAATAGGCAAAACAGCCATGCAGGTAGATGTGCAATCTTTTGAAGTACTTAATTCCACTTTAAGCAAAGACCAGAACCAGATTTATTATTATTCCAAGCCTATCAATAAAAATGACATTTCCATTGAGCATTTCTATATTAAAGAAGGTGATTTAAACGAAGATATTGGGTTTGATGACAAACATGTATATATGTTTACAACTGAAGGTACTGATCCCAATGCCCAACTAAGTGCAACTATAATAAAAAATGCTAATCCTACCAGCTATTCTTATTACGATATAGATTGGGCGAAAGATGATAAAAACTACTATTATCGCAACCAAAAAGTACCCGTAGATTTTAAAAGTTTTGAACACTTAAATCAACACTACAGTGTAGATAAAGATTCTTGTTATGCCCATATAAATGGAAACTTTTATACCATTACCCAAGCAAACAAAGAAGGCTTTGACATATTAAAGGATAGTTATTATGCCTTTGATGCAAATACTATTTTTTATTTAAACTATCCAGAAAATGCATCTGAAGATTCTGCCATAACCGCTGTAAAGACATCTACGACCAAGGATGCCGTACTGTTGAGCCAAGAGTACTTAAAATGTAATAATCAAATATATTTTGTGGGTAAACCATTAAAAAATATAGATGCTCAAAACTTTGAGGTGATAGGGCGTTGGTACGGTAAGGATAAAACCAATGTATATTATAAGGACCAATTACTGCCAGAGGCAGATGCGGCAACCTTTTCTTTACAAGAGGAAGGGTACGGGGTTAAGGATAAATTTGGCACCTATAGAGAAGGTATGCTAGAAAAAGAACCAACAAATTAATCCTATTTGCCTGTATACTTCTGAGGCAGATATACTAGTTTTTTAGTTTCAAAAAAATCTTCTTTAAAATACTTGGTCAATTCATAAATTTGAGCGGTTCTGTAGTCCTTTAGTTCCTCTTCTAAATTCCCACCCTTTAAGTAAAGAATACCGTTACGGATATCATGTTGGGACACTTTCTTGATTTTTCCCTTAACCCAATGTACAAAGGTTGGCATTGCGGCTACTGCCCTACTCACAATAAAATCGAACTGACCCGGTATTTCCTCTACCCTCTTATTTATGGTAGTGACATTGGTCAATTGTAAACCCTCTACCACTTCATTGACCACTTTTATTTTTTTTGCAATGGAATCTACCAAAGTGAAATGAACATCTGGATATAATATAGCCAAGGGAATACCAGGAAAGCCACCCCCTGTACCCACGTCTAAAATGGAAGCCCCATTATTAAAGGAAGTAAACTTTGCAATTCCCAGGGAATGCAAAACATGTCTTAGGTACAATTCATCTATATCTTTTCTGGACACCACGTTGATCTTTTGGTTCCAATCCTTATACAACTCCTCTAGCTTCTTAAATTGTTCTTTTTGATTTTCCGATAAATTGGGAAAATATTCAAATATGGTTTCAACAGTCATCCGTATCTTTGTAAATAGATTTTATTAGTATATTCACTTTTGCAAAGATTTCGCTTTTAATTAAGCTATCAAACAATTATACATTCAATTAAGTTATAAAAAAATTAATATTACCCCATTATGGAACAAAAAACCATACGTTTCTCCAGAACGGATTCAGCAAAGTTCTTTAAAACTTTGAACAGTAGAGTAAACGATTATTTCAAAACCAATAAATTGAAGAAAACGGGAAACTGGAAATTACACTTAAAAACGGTAATTATGTTCACCCTTTTTCTTGCACCCTATTTTTTAATTCTAACCCTAGGCCTGCCCATATGGGCCAATGTTCTATTAACCATTGTTATGGGTATTGGCATGGCCGGTGTTGGTATGAATGTTATGCATGATGGTAACCATGGTGCGTACAGCAATAAGAAATGGGTAAATAAATTAATGGGTAGCAGTATTTATATATTGGCCGGTAACGTATATAACTGGCAGGTTCAACATAATGTGCTACACCATACCTATACCAACATCCATGAACACGATGAGGATATGGAAGCAGGTAGAATATTACGTTTTTCCAAACACGCAGAATGGAAGAAACATCATAGGTTTCAACATTTTTATTCTGTTTTCCTATACGGATTATTAACCTTTAACTGGGCCATTACTACAGATTTTCAACAAATGTATAGGTATATGAAACGTAAGCTATCTTACGGTAAACTACCTAGCGCCACACTAAACTGGAGCACTTTGATCATTACAAAAATTTTATACATCACTATCTGGATCGTTATGCCCATGTTGATACTTGATATTGCTTGGTGGAAAATTTTAATAGGCTTCTTCTTAATGCATTATGTGGCAGGTGTTATTCTTAGTGTAGTTTTTCAATTGGCGCATATTGTAGATGATGCGGATACTCCTTTGCCGGACCAAACCGGAACTATGAAAAACACATGGGCCATTCACCAATTATTTACGACGGTCAATTTTGGCACTAAGAACAGAATCGTTAACTGGTTTACAGGTGGGTTGAACCATCAGGTGGAACATCATATCTTCCCTAATATTAGCCATGTACATTACACAAAAATTTCAAAAATTGTGAAACAGACGGCACAAGAGTTTAATTTGCCTTATCATGAGTATAAAACAACTAGAAAAGCTATAATTTCGCACTTTAAACATTTAAAGGAATTAGGCAAAGAGCCTTCATTACAATATTAGAAATTTAAAGTACCCATGAGCAATCAACTTTCGGACAGAATTAACAGCGTTACCCCTTCCGCTACTTTAGAAATGGCCGCAAAAGCCCGTGAACTTAGGGCTGAAGGAAAAGATATTATTGGTCTTAGCTTAGGCGAGCCAGATTTCAACACCCCAGATTACATCAAGGAAGCTGCCATTAAAGCAGTAAATGAAGATTACAATTCTTACACACCTGTAGATGGGTATGTAGATTTGAAGAAGGCAATCATCACCAAATTCAAGAGAGATAATAACTTAAGCTATGAGCCTGCCCAAATCGTAGTTTCCACCGGTGCTAAGCAAGCTTTATATAATGTTGCCCAAGTTATTTTAAACCAAGGCGATGAAGTTATCTTGCCTTGCCCTTACTGGGTAAGTTACAGTGATATCGTAAAATTAGCGGATGGTGTACCGGTAGAAGTACCGACAACTTTGGAGAATGATTTTAAAATGACTCCTGAACAGTTAGAAGCCGCCATTACTCCCAAAACAAGAATGTTGTGGTATAGCTCTCCTTGTAACCCAAGTGGAAGCATATACAGCAAGGAAGAATTGCGCGCACTTGCAGATGTTTTGAAAAATCACCCTAACATTATTGTGGTAAGTGACGAAATCTACGAGCATATTAATTATGGTGTTACAAAACATGCTTCAATGGCCGAATTTGAAGACATGTATTACCGTACAGTTACCGTAAACGGAGTTGCAAAAGCATTTGCAATGACCGGGTGGCGTATAGGGTATATTGGTGCACCAGCTTACATTGCAAGGGCCACCAATAAATTACAAGGACAGGTTACCAGTGGCGCCAACTGTATTGCACAGCGTGCGGTAATTACAGCTTTAGAAGAGTCTCCAGACCGTATTACCTATATGGTTGATCAATTTAAGGAACGCCGAAAACTTATATTAGACCTATTAAATGATATAGAAGGCTTTAAATGTAATGAGCCCGAAGGTGCATTTTATGTTTACCCAGATGTTACTTCCTTTTTTAGAAAGACATTCAATGGTACCACAATAAACAATGCGTCTGACTTTTCAATGTATATTCTGGAAGCCGCCAATGTTGCTACGGTAACCGGTGATGCTTTTGGTAACGGTAATTGTATTCGTATATCATACGCCGCTTCTGTAGAGGAAATTAAAGAAGCAATGTCACGAATCAAGAAAGCGCTAAGCTAAATTCGCTTATTAACAAATAAAAAAAGTCTCTTCTAGTGAAGAGACTTTTTTTATTACCTTGTTTTCTACTTATGTGCTTTTCCAAAAATAAGGTGTTAGTAAAATAAGTACCGTAAACAATTCTAGCCTACCAGCTAGCATTAAAAATCCACACCACCATTTTGCAAGGTCTGGCAAACTATTAAAATTACTTACCGGGTTTAAACTTCCCAAAGCAGGGCCTACATTACCTAATGAAGATGCGGCACCTCCTATGGCAGTTTCAAAATCCAAGCCCAAAAAACCTAGGACCAAAGCCCCAATTATAAACAACAACATATACAGGACAAAAAAACCGATAATATTATAGACAATTTTTTCCTTGACTGTCTTATTGTTGTAACGAACCGGTATAATGGCATTGGTATGTAAGGTCCGTTTAAACTCCAGCACCCCATTTTTTATAATCAACAAATGCCTCATCACTTTAATACCTCCCGCAGTTGAACCTGCTGATCCCCCAAGAAAAAACAGACCAAAAAAGAATACGGTCAAAAATGGTGTCCATTGCGTAAAATCAGCACTTACAAATCCTGTAGTAGTTATAACAGATACTATTTGAAAAAGTGCATGCCTAAAGGCGCTTTCGGCATCACCCAAAACCATAGGATAACCCGGAGTCATATCTGTAATATTCGCCTTAAAATAAATTACGATTGCGACTATAAAGGTAAAAACAACTACAAATCCTGCATAATACCTAAACTCCTCATCCTTGAGTACTTTCTGAAACCTTCCTTTAAAGACAAAATAGCTTAAGACGAAATTACTTCCTGCCAAAAACATAAAAAAGATGATGATGTATTGTATTAATGGCTGATCGTTCCAATAGGCGAGACTCGCATTTTTAGTAGAAAACCCCCCCGTAGAAAGCGTTGCCATAGCATGGTTAATTGCATCAAAAAAAGACATGCCGGCCACTTGCAAAAGAATGGTTTCCGCAATGGTATACCCAAAATATATTAACCATAAGCGTTTTGCCGTATCCGTTATCCTAGGATGTAACTTATCCCCACTTGGTCCGGGCGCTTCTGCAGAAAAAAGCTGCATGCCCCCTATTCCCAATAAGGGTAAAATAGCAATGGCCAGTACTATAATTCCCATACCCCCTATCCAATGCGTTAAGCTTCTCCAAAATAAAATACCTTGCGGCATGGCCTCAATATCATCCATAATTGACGCCCCCGTTGTAGTATACCCGGATACCGTCTCAAAAAATGCATTGGTAACATTTGGTATTGCCCCGCTAAATAAATAAGGCAACATACCGGAAATGGACATGACGATCCAACCAAAGGTTACTATGATATACCCTTCTTTCTGTTTGACCTCTTTCTTATGCCCCCGTGTATAATACATGGCAAAAACCCCCACGAACATAGTGGTTATAGACGCCAATGTAATACTTAATGTAGCACCATCTTTATACACTCCACTTATCACCGCGGCCAATAGCATAAACCCCCCATTACACAATAAAAGAAGGCCCATTAAATGGAATATAATTCTGAGATTTAATTGCATACTAAAGGAACATTCGTTCTATTTTAGGAATCTCTGATGGCAAACAACATACTACAACCCGGTCTCCTTCCTGAATTCTGAACCCACCAAGGGCAATATGACCAACACCATCCCTTACAACACCACCTATGGTAGCTGCCTTAGGAAAATCCAAGTCCCTGATGATTGAACCGGTGACCTTAGAATTTCTTTTCACGATAAATTCCAACAGTTCGGCATTTAAATTGTTTAAACGCATTAAGGCTACCACCTCACCTTTTCTAATATGCCTAAATATATTATTCGCCGCCAATAATTTTTTATTGATCAAAGTGTCTATACCTATAGAGTGCGACAGCTGAAAATAGTCCATATTCTCTACTAGGGCAATGGTCTTCTTTATATGTTTTGATTTCGCTACCAAGCAAGACATAATATTAGTTTCGGAATTACCGGTAACGGCAATGAAAGCATCCATGGATTCCAGACTTTCTTCTTCCAGCAACTCTACATTTCTACCATCACCGTTAATAATTAACGCATTAGGTAGTTCATCCGCCAGGTCAAAAGCCTTTTCCTTATTCTTCTCTATTAACTTTACATTGAACTTATTGGCACATAGATCACGGGCGGTTTTATAGCCTACTTTACTACCCCCCAAAATCATTACATTCTTAATCTCTGCCTTTTTCTTACCGGTAAGCTTATAAAGTTCATCAACACCTTCTTTTACCGTAATAAAATATACCTGATCCCCTTCCTTGAACAAGGTATCTCCTCTTGGTATTACCGTATATTGTGTGCCTGTACGTTGAAGAGCTATAGGCATAAAATGAAGCTCAGGAAAAATATTTGCAGCTTCCTTTACCATTTTACCTACGAACGGGGCCGACTTTATTAAGGAAACACCAACCATGATCAACTCTCCTTCTTCAAACTCATAAGTATCGTTAAAAGCGGATTTATTGAGCAACAATTGTATTTCCGTAGCCGCCAATGCCTCTGGAGAAATCAATTCATCTATACCAAGATCAGAAAATCTTAAAAGGTCTTTATGACGTATAAACTCCGTATTTGAAATTCTGGCAATGGTACGTTTGCACCCCAATTGTTTTGCCAACATGCACAAGGTTAAGTTGGTCGTTTCTGAGGAAGTTACCGCAATAACCAAGTCCGAATCTTGTACTTGGGCATCACGCAATACTTCTATAGAGGTGGCATCGCCCTTTAATACCCGTATATCCAAATGATTGTCCGCATAAGCAAGACTTTCCTTTTGACTATCGATCAAGGTTATATCCTGTGATTCATAGGAAAGTAATTTAGCCAAATGAAAGCCAACCTCACCAGCACCAGCAATTATAATCTTCATTTACATTGTTAGACCGCTAAACATCAAGATAGTATCAGAAGTTTTTTCTTCACCTATGATCAATGGTAAGATTATCTTGATGACCGTAGCAATTATTATGGGGCAAAATTACATAATTTAATTAGTTTATTATTTATTTTCAATTCTTTAACCCAACAACTATCAACCCAATTCATAAAATTAGAATTTAGCATAAGGTATATTGTATCTTTGTAAAAAAATTGCAATGTCACAAAAAGTTACTCCTTACAAAGATTCTGAGCTTGGAAAAAAAGAACAGGTTACTAAAATGTTCGATACCATTTCCAAAAACTATGACGGCCTAAATCGTGTAATTTCTTTTGGCATCGATATAAAATGGAGAAAGAAAGTAGTTGAAATTTTAAAAAAAGAACAACCTAGCTCTATTCTAGATATTGCTACCGGCACAGGAGACTTAGCCATTGCCTTAACAAAAACAGGTGCCGAAAAAATTGTCGGTTTAGACATTTCACCTGGTATGCTAGAAGTTGGAAAAGAAAAGGTAACTAACAAAAATTTGGACAGCACCATTGAGATGGTGGTTGGCGATAGTGAAAACCTTATATTTAAAGACAATACTTTTGATGCCGTAACCGTATCTTTTGGAGTACGTAACTTTGAAACCTTAGCCACCGGTTTGGCAGAAATTCTTAGAGTTTTAAAACCCAACGGTACTTTAGTTGTTTTAGAAACTTCCGTACCTACCAAAACACCCTACAAACAAGGTTATAGCTTTTACACAAAAAACATTCTTCCATTAATTGGAAGGATATTCTCTAAAGATGATTCCGCTTACGGTTATTTAAGCGAATCCGCATCGGTTTTTCCTCATGGGGAAAAGTTCAACAATATTTTACGCGAAATTGGGTTTATAGATGTAACGAACAAACCTCAAACATTTGGGGTCGCATCAATCTATATTGCAAAAAAGTCCGCTTAAGGATCGTAAGTTTTGCTATATGGGTTAAGTGCATTACAATGGTAAACCAGGATATATGAAGATATGGTTTTTTATACCTTTATTGGTATTGATGACAACGACTTCGTTAAGTGCCCAATTTAACGAAAACCCTATATTAAATAAACAAAACGAGGACAAGAAATTCTTGAACTGGGGTTACTTCTTAGGATTAAACCAATACGATTTTAAATTTGAATACAAGGAGAACGCACCAGATATCCTGGTAAGCAAAAGCTTTGGTTTTAATGTAGGCCTGATCGGGGAAATGAGATTGAACGATCATTTGGACCTGCGCTTTGAACCTGGGTTACATTATGGGTCCCGTCTCATGGGTTTTCCCGGATTTGACGAGGAACGTGATGCCATTAGAGAAGTGAAATCTACCTACATCAATTTTCCTATACTTTTAAAAGCAAGTGCAAAAAGATTTGGAAACTGGAAACCCTTTGTAATTGGCGGGGGATCAAGAAGTTTAAATCTTGGTAGCAATGAAGATAGTTTAGACGATAATAGTTCCGGTACGTTTAGAATGAAAAAATGGGTGTACAACTACGAACTTGGTTTTGGTATTGATTTTTATTTGCAATACTTCAAATTTACCCCTTCTATCCGCGGCGTATTTGCCATAACCGATGAACTGGTACCGGACCTAGACCCCAACAGCCCTTGGACCGGAAATATAGAATCCATGAAAACCCGTGGTATTTTTATCAATTTTACTTTTGAATAGCAATTAGCAATTAGCAATTAGCAATTAGCAATTAGCAATTAGCAAAAAATAAATTTTTAAATCTACAGCACCTAGTTACTTTCTAATTTCATGAAGTAAGATGGCCGTAGCAGAGGCTACGTTTAAACTTTCTGTGGTTTCTCCGCCATATTGCGGAATGGTCAATCTATGTGTGCATAGTTTTGCAATAGCATCTGAGACTCCTTTACCCTCGTTTCCCATTACCATAATTCCTTTTTCTGGTAGCTGAGTAGTATTTACATTATCCCCATTCATAAACGTCCCATAGATTGGCAGTTGCGTTGATTTTAAAAAGGCATCCAGAGGCTTGTATTGAACATTTACTCTAGTAATAGACCCCATGGTAGCCTGTAATACTTTAGGGTTGTAACAGTCTACCGTATCCGTTGAGCAAACAATATCTACCACCCCAAACCAATCGCACAAACGTATAATTGTACCCAAATTTCCAGGATCCTGAACCCCGTCTAAAACCATGATCCAATCTGATTGAAACTCGTTTATCTTTTCTGGGATATAAAAAACACCTAAGAAGCCATTTGGGTTTTTCAAACTGCTTATCTGCGCCAATTCTTTACGGGAAATTAAATTGACCTTGTCCTTTGTAACATTTACCTCCAAAGGTTCCGTAACATATATTCCGTAGCACCTAAAATTAGAGTTTACCACTTCCTCAATAGACTTTTTTCCTTCAACCACAAATAGTCCGTGTTCATTTCGGTACTTTTTTTGCTGTAGACTTTTGATAAGTTTCAATTCACTTTTGACAACCATACAAATAATGTATTTTTGATTTCTATGAGGACGGCACTTTGCTCCAAAAACAACATGGCTAAATTAAGCTTATTATCCCTATTGGCAATAGTTTTGCTATCCTGCAACTCACTTAAAAAAGTTGAGGAAGATGAATATTTGGTTACCAAAAACCTTATTTATGCCGATTCTGTAAAAATTAACAACGAAGAAGTGGAAAGCCTCATTTACCAAAAACCTAATTCTACGGTCTTGGGCTACCCCTTACGATTAAATTTATACAACTTGGCCAAAGAAAACCCAGACTCCTCTTATAATGCCTGGTTATATAAAAAAGAAAATAGAAAAAAAAGATTGGAGAAACTACTGTCCGCCAAGCAAGTTAACCGTCTTGGGGAATCTTTTTTGGTCAAAGGACTGAGCGAATGGCTTAAGGATATTGGCGAGGCACCAACAATTTTAGATACAACCAGAACACGGTTAAGCCTTTCAAGGCTTAGTGCATATTATCAAGGTAAAGGGTATTTTACCAATAATACAAGTTATGAAATTGATACGACCAAGAACAATAGAAAAGCTAGGGTCAATTACCATATAACCCTAGGCGATCCCTATATGATAGATTCACTATCCAATGATATTTCATCAACTGCCATTGACTCTTTATACTTCTTAAATTCAGCAAATTCATTGATCAAGGAGGGTCAGCAGTTTGACCTTTCAAATTTTAACTTGGAACGGGAGCGACTAACCGGTATTTTCAGAAATAACGGCATTCGTAATTTTCAAGAAAGCTCCATTACTTTTGACATTGTCAGGGATACCGTTAAATCTGCCAACGATCAGAAAATGAACATTACCCTTAACATAGGTGATTTAAAAATAAGGGGCGAAAATGAAGTCACCACATCTTCATATAAAGTAGAAAAAATAAATAATATCAATATTTACACTGATTATTTATCTACCTCTACCCAAGACTCCATCAATATAATTGAATATGGTGATTATACCATTCACTATTCTCCAAATTTTGACATTAAGCCCAAAACCTTGGCCAATGCCATTTTTTTTAAAAAAGACAGTATTTATCGTGATGTAGACAAAATACGTACATCTAGACAACTCAATGCCCTGAACATTTTTAAATACCCCAATATCATTTTTGAGGCAGATAGTTTAGGGAACAAGGTCAATACCAATATTTACTTAGCACCTAAACCAAAATACTCCCTTGGAACTAATTTTGAAGTAAGTAGGTCCAATCTTAGAAGATTAGGTGTAGGACTTGGAACAACCTTACTAATTAGAAATATTTTTAAAGGGGCCGAAAATTTAAGTATTTCTGCTGATGGTGCATACGGACTTTTAAGTAACAATACATTTGAAGCTAATTATTTTTCAGAATTTGGAGGCGATATTACTCTAGATTTTCCACGAATTTGGTTTCCATTCATCAATACTTCTAAAATAATACCCAATTACAGCTTGCCAAAAACCCGCATTGCCATTGGTACCAGTTTCCAAAACAATATAGGTCTTGATAAACAGACATTCAATACAGTATTAGGATACAATTGGGTACCCAGTGATTTTATAAACCATAATGTAGAATTACTTAACATTCAGTTTGTACGAAACGTTAATAGCAATAGGTTCTTTAATGTTTATAGAAATACTTTTGAGCGTTTGGACGATGTTGCCGACAACTACGAAAACGAACCTGAGCTAGCCGATTTTTTTGATACGGAATCTGACCCGGACAATCCAACTTTGATTATACCATCAGGTACGACCGGATTTATAAATGCTGTTGAAAATGGAATCATTTCTACTTCAACATCAGACTTTAACGATGTTGTACGAATTGAGGAAAGAAGAAAAAGATTAACAGATAACAACCTCATTTTTGCAACCAATTATACGCTAAACAAGACCAATAGAGATGGCATTCTGGACAATAGCTTTTATCAATTTAGATGGAAATTGGAAAGTGCCGGCAACCTTTTGTCCGCCTTCTCAAACTTTATACCCTTCAATAAAAATGACGATGAGCAATTATTGGTATTTGGGGTACCCTTTTCTCAATATATAAAGAATGAATTTGAATATGTTAAATATTGGGACCTCTCCCACTCCAATGTATTGGCCACAAGGGCATTTTTTGGTATTGCCATTCCTTATGGTAATTCTGACAACATACCCTTTGTACGTAGTTATTTTGCAGGTGGTTCTAACGACAACCGTGCTTGGTTCCCCTATTCATTGGGGCCAGGAAGTGTATCGGCCATCAACGACTTTAACGAAGCCAATTTAAAACTAGCCCTCAATATTGAGTATAGGTTTCCTATTGTTGGGGATATCAACGGTGCCATTTTTGCGGATGCGGGCAACATCTGGAACGTGTTTGATAATGTAGAAGATTCCGATGCCACTTTTGATAGTTTTGACTCCCTAAAGGACATTGCATTGGGTACCGGACTTGGCCTACGGTATGATTTTACTTATTTTCTCTTCCGCTTAGATTTAGGCTTTAAAACCTATAACCCTGCTGAAATACAGTCAGAAAGATGGTTCAAAGATTATAATTTTGCCAATGCCGTCTTACAAATAGGCATTAACTATCCCTTTTAAATATAATTGTTTTATTACTTTTGTTTTTCATTTTTTAAGAAACTAAAAGACCACTCAATTATGGCTCACAATATTAAACCGGGAGTAGCTACCGGAGACGAAGTTCAAGCAATATTCAATTACGCAAAGGAAAAAGGTTTTGCATTGCCTGCCGTGAACGTCATTGGTTCCAGTACCATTAATGCCGTTCTAGAAACCGCAGCAACCTTAAACTCTCCAGTAATCATACAATTCTCCAATGGCGGAGCCCAGTTCAATGCTGGTAAAGGACTTTCAAACGAAGGCCAAAAAGCAGCTATACAAGGTGCAATTGCCGGTGCAAAGCATGTTCACCAATTAGCAGAAGCTTACGGAGCGGTCGTAATCTTACATACCGATCACTGTGCAAAAAAACTATTACCTTGGATAGACGGACTTTTGGACGCTAGTGAAAAGCATTATGCAGAAACCGGAAAATCACTTTTCAGTTCTCATATGATCGACCTTTCTGAAGAACCTTTAGAAGAGAATATTGAAATTTGCAAAGGCTACTTGGAGCGCATGAGCAAAATGGGAATGACCCTAGAAATTGAATTGGGAATTACCGGTGGTGAAGAAGATGGTGTTGATAATACCGATGTTGACGATTCTAAACTTTACACACAACCAGAAGAGGTGGCTTATGCCTATGAAGAACTTAGCAAAGTAAGCCCAAAGTTCACCATTGCTGCTGCTTTCGGTAACGTACATGGCGTATACAAGCCTGGTAATGTTAAGTTGACTCCAAAAATTCTATTAAACTCTCAGGAGTTTATTTCAAAAAAATACAATGTAGGGCATAACCATATTGATTTTGTTTTCCATGGTGGTTCTGGTTCTACCGTTGAGGAGATAAGAGAAGGAATTAGTTATGGTGTAATTAAAATGAACATTGACACAGATTTGCAGTACGCATTTCTAGCAGGTGTTCGTGATTATGTTCAAGACAATAAAGATTATTTACAAGCACAGATCGGTAACCCAAAAGGTGCGGACGAGCCTAACAAGAAATTCTACGACCCAAGAGTTTGGTTAAGAAAAGGAGAAAGTACCTTTGTAGAACGTTTAAAGAAAGCGTTTGAAGATTTAAATAACGTTAATACGCTATAACCAACTTTAAGGTAACTTATAAATGGATGATATGACGGCTTGGTTTAAGAGAAAGGAAAAAGGAATACAAACTTCTACCGAAGAAAAGAAAGACACACC
The DNA here is from genome assembly GCF_045057105.1 of Maribacter sp. LLG6340-A2. Classification (GTDB taxonomy): domain Bacteria; phylum Bacteroidota; class Bacteroidia; order Flavobacteriales; family Flavobacteriaceae; genus Maribacter. The sequence goes on from NZ_CP159332.1 coordinate 809,353, forward strand.
AAAAGGCCTTTGGTACAAATCTCCAACAGGCAAAATTGTGGAATCTGAAGATTTGGCCAAAAACTTTTATGTAAGTCCAGAAGACGATTACCATGTTAGGATAGGCAGTAAGGAATATTTTGAAATCTTATTCGATGACAACAAGTTTACAGAACTTGATGCAAAGCTGACTTCAAAGGACCCATTAAAGTTTGAGGACACCAAAAAATACGCGGAACGTCTTAAAGCGGCACAGAAAAAGACCGGTTTAAAGGATGCGGTAAGAACAGGTTTTGGTAAATCCTTGGGGAAAAACTTGGTAGTTTGCTGTATGGACTTTAAGTTCATTGGCGGATCCATGGGTAGTGTTGTTGGGGAAAAAATTGCAAGAGGTATAGACCATGCCATTAAAAAGAAGGTGCCTTTTATGATGATTTCCAAATCTGGTGGTGCCCGTATGATGGAAGCTGCACTTTCATTAATGCAACTTGCCAAAACATCTGCCAAGTTGGCCCAATTATCAGAAGCAGGTCTTCCGTACATTTCATTATGTACCGATCCTACTACAGGGGGTACAACGGCATCCTATGCCATGCTTGGCGACATCAATATTGCAGAGCCAGGAGCTTTGATCGGTTTTGCCGGTCCAAGAATTGTAAAGGATACTACAGGAAAAGAACTCCCAGAAGGTTTTCAATCTTCTGAGTTTTTATTGGAACATGGGTTTTTGGATTTCATCTCTCATAGGAAAGATTTAAAAAAGAAAATTAATCTGTACATAGACCTAATTCAGAACAATCCGGTAAGAAAGGAAGCATAAATACATGATTTCTTTTTAAAAGGTTCTCAATATTCAAAAAAAGAGTATCTTTGCGCCCTGATTGAAAAACAATCATATACATAAAAATCATTTAAAATAATATTGGAATGTATTTAACAAAAGAAGTAAAAGCCGAAATTTTTAAAAAATACGGCGGTAGTGCAGAAAACACTGGCTCTACAGAAGGACAAATTGCTTTGTTCACACACAGGATCAACCACTTGACCGGTCACTTGAAAAAAAATCATAAAGATTACAACACTGAGCGTTCACTTGTAAAATTGGTGGGTAAAAGAAGAAGTCTTTTAGATTACATGATTAAAAATGATATTGTAAAATACAGAGAGCTTATTAAAGAACTAGGTATTAGAAAATAATTTTAAAAAGGGGATAGTTAACTATCCCCTTTTTTTTAAGTACTCCGTGCCTTAGGAGTTGAAGCCAAGTATTTTGGTAAAGGCGAACAAAAAGCTACATACGGTTTTTCATTGGTCAACACAACAACACAACAACTCCGACCAGAGAAAATTTCAGTCGGAAAGACCATTGTTTAACAAATCTGCACGAGCAGGTTTTAATCAAATTTTATGATTCCAAAAGTATTTAAAGAGGTCATTGACCTTGGTGACGGTAGGGAAATCTCTATCGAAACCGGAAAATTGGCAAAACAGGCACACGGTTCTGTTGTTGTACAATCAGGAAAATGTATGTTATTATGTACAGTTGTTTCCAATTACAAACAAAGTGATGTGGACTTTCTTCCACTAACGGTAGATTACCGTGAAAAATTTGCAGCTGCTGGTCGTTACCCAGGTGGTTTCTTTAAAAGAGAAGCAAGACCTAGTGACGGTGAAGTATTGACAATGCGTTTAGTGGATCGTGTATTACGACCGTTATTCCCAAAAGATTATCACGCTGAAACTCAGGTGATGATTCAATTAATGTCTCATGATGAAGACGTTATGCCAGATGCTATGGCAGGTTTAGCAGCTTCTGCAGCTATTCAATTATCAGATTTCCCTTTTGAATGCCCAATTTCCGAAGCTAGAGTTGGTCGCGTAAACGGTGAGTTCATCATTAACCCAACTCGTGCCCAATTATTAGAATCCGACATTGATATGATGATCGGTGCTTCTGCTGATTCTGTGATGATGGTTGAAGGTGAAATGGATGAGATTTCTGAAGAAGAAATGACCGAAGCTATTAAGTTTGCTCATGAAGCCATTAAAGTACAATGTGCCGCTCAAGTAAAATTAGCTGAAGCTTTCGGTAAAAAAGAAGTACGTGAGTACGAACCAGAACGTGAAGATGCTGATTTAGCCAAGAAAATTCACGACATGGCATATGATAAAGTATATGCTGTTGCACAAGCAGGTTCTGCCAAGCACGAACGTAGTGCTGCATTTGGTGAAATCAAGGAAGAAATTATCGCTTCTTTTTCTGAAGAAGAGCAAGCTGATTTTGGACCAATGATTTCTAAATATTACAGCAAAGCTGAAAAGGCCGCTGTTAGAGATTTAACGTTAAACGAAGGTTTACGTTTAGATGGTCGTAAGACAGATGAAATTAGACCAATCTGGTGTGAGGTAGATTACCTACCTTCTACACACGGTTCTTCTATCTTTACTCGTGGAGAAACTCAAGCTTTAGCTACGGTTACTTTAGGTACAAGTAGAGAGGCTAACCAAATAGATATGCCATCCTTTGAAGGTGAAGAGCGTTTCTATTTACACTATAACTTCCCTCCTTTTTCAACAGGTGAAGCAAGACCTATTCGTGGAACATCTCGTAGAGAAGTTGGTCACGGTAACTTGGCGCAACGTGCATTAAAAGGAATGGTTCCAGAAGATTGTCCTTACACAGTACGTGTAGTTTCAGAGATTTTAGAATCTAACGGTTCTTCTTCTATGGCTACTGTTTGTGCTGGTACTATGGCAATGATGGATGCCGGTGTTCAATTGAAGAAACCTGTTTCCGGTATTGCAATGGGATTGATTACAGATACTGAGTCTGGAAAATATGCTGTTCTTTCCGATATTTTAGGTGATGAAGATCACTTAGGTGATATGGACTTTAAAGTAACCGGTACTGCAGATGGTATTACTGCTTGCCAAATGGATATTAAAGTAAAAGGATTGTCGTATGAGATTCTTGTAAATGCTTTAAAACAAGCACGTAATGGTCGTTTACACATCTTAGACAAGATAACCGAAACTATTTCTACTCCTAATGCTGATGTTAAAGATCACGCTCCTACTATGGTTACTAGACGTATACCAAACGAGTTCATTGGCGCATTGATCGGTCCTGGTGGAAAAGTAATTCAAGAATTACAAAAAGAAACCGAGACTACTATCGTTATTAATGAGGATCCTGTTACCGAAGAAGGTATTGTTGAAGTACTAGGTGTTGGTAGCAAAGGTATAGACGCTGTAATGGCAAAAATAGATTCTTTATTGTTCAAACCAGAAGTTGGTAGCGTTTATGAAGTAAAGGTTATTAAAATGCTTGACTTTGGTGCCGTTGTAGAATATATGGATGCTCCAGGAAACGAAGTGTTACTTCACGTGTCAGAATTGGCATGGGAACGTACTGAAAATGTTTCTGATGTAGTAAACATGGGCGATGTATTTGATGTGAAGTACTTTGGTATTGACAAACGTACACGTAAAGAAAAAGTTTCTCGTAAAGCACTTTTACCTAAACCAGAAGGTTTTGTTGAAAGACCACCACGTGATGACAAACGTAGAGATGACCGTCGTGGAAACGATCGTAATCGCGATAGAAAACCAAGAAGAGACTAACTCTTTGTAAGTATATTCTTAAAGCCTCGACTAAACAGTTGAGGCTTTTTTTATGCCGTTCAACGGAAAAATGAACTTTTTTTTATTGAATTGTAACATTCGGAAGATTTTTACGTATAAGTATATGCAGTCTATGCAAATTGAACTTAATTTATTTTAATGAGACAGCTTAAGATTACAAAACAGGTCACTAATAGAGAGACCGCATCTTTGGACAAGTACTTACAAGAAATTGGAAAAGTGGACTTGATTACCGCTGATGAAGAAGTAGAGTTGGCACAACAGATCAAGGCAGGCGACCAGATCGCTCTTGAAAAACTTACAAAAGCCAACCTCAGATTCGTGGTGTCAGTTGCCAAGCAGTACCAAAACCAAGGACTTACTTTACCGGATTTGATTAACGAGGGAAACCTTGGTCTTATCAAAGCTGCACAGCGTTTTGACGAAACGCGGGGTTTTAAATTTATCTCCTACGCCGTATGGTGGATCCGTCAATCTATATTACAAGCTTTGGCAGAACAATCACGTATTGTACGTTTGCCATTGAACAAAATTGGTTCTATTAACAAGATCAACAAAACTTTTGCCTTTCTTGAGCAAGCACATGAAAGAATGCCTTCGCCAGAAGAAATTGCAAAAGAGTTGGATATGACCGTTGAGGATGTTAAACAATCCTTGAAAAACTCAGGTAGACACGTATCTATGGATGCGCCTCTTATTGATGGTGAAGATTCTAACCTTTACGATGTGCTTCGTAGTGGCGAGTCTCCAAATCCAGATAGAGAATTGCTACATGAGTCTCTTCGTACAGAAATTGAGCGTGCCTTAGAAACATTGACTCCTCGTGAGGCAGATGTTATACGTTTATACTTTGGTCTTGCAGGTCAACATTCAATGACTCTGGAAGAAATTGGTGAAACTTTTGATCTTACAAGAGAAAGAGTTCGTCAAATTAAAGAGAAAGCGATCAGAAGATTAAAGCACACTTCAAGAAGTAAAATATTAAAAACGTATTTGGGCTAATAATAAAATGCGATAAAGCACTAAAATTACAAGTTAATTTTTCCTTAAATTGGCAATATTGGCATATTAGTTGTAATTTTAACGGTAACAACAGTTTATCATGACTGTTCGTTTTTTGATTGATGAATAAACTCCGGCTGATTACCGGAGTTTTTTCATTTATAACTATTTCATAATTATTTACTTAGCTACTAACAGACCTTGGTTACTCCCTAATATTCTTTGCTTATCTTAGAGCATCACTAGGCTTTCTATGAAATATATCGTTTTAATTTTACTAGGTTTTATGCTGATTAATTCTTGCAATACCAACAATAAGACAATTACGGACTACAATGATTATCCTACGGCCGTAAACGAAAACCTTTGGCTTCAATATAGCAAATCATCTACACTATTTAAACTTTGGTCACCAAATGCCGAAGATGTTGTTTTAAGACTGTTTAAAACTGGAAATGAATCTGAACCGTTTGCAAATTATACGCTTACTAAGGAAAATAATGGTGTTTGGCAGCTTGCCATAAATGAAGATTTGAACGGAATCTATTACACTTTTCAAGTAAAAACCTCCAATAACTGGTTAGACCAAACCCCAGGAATTTATGCAAAGGCTGTTGGGGTCAATGGCAAAAGAGCCATGATTTTAGACATGAATAGCACTAACCCAAAAGGTTGGCAGAAAGATAAATCGCCCCAGCTCAACCATCCTAATGAAGCTATAATCTACGAATTACATGTGCGTGATATGACCATTCACCCACAATCTGGTTCATCTACCCCAGGTACATATTTAGGTTTGATTGAACCTGACACAAAAGGTCCAAATAATATGGCTACAGGTATTAACCACTTAAAGGAATTAGGTATTACACATGTACATCTTTTACCCACTTTTGACCATTATTCCATTGATGAAACAAATTTAGATACCCCACAATTTAATTGGGGATATGACCCTAACAACTATAATGTTCCTGAAGGTTCATTTTCAACTGATCCTTTTAATGCCGAAATCCGTATTAAAGAATTCAAACAAATGGTCAAAGCTTTTCATGAAAATGGAATTGGTGTTATTATGGATGTTGTTTACAACCATACCGGTAAAACAGACACTTCTAATTTTAATCTTGAAGTACCCGGTTACTACTACAGACATTGGGAAGATGGTACGTATTCTGATGCCGCTGCCTGCGGTAATGAAACTGCATCAGAACGTAGTATGATGCGTAAATTCATAATAGAATCCGTTACCTATTGGACCAAAGAATATCATATTGATGGTTTTCGCTTTGACCTCATGGGCATTCATGATATAGAAACCATGAACGAAATTGCAGATGCTGTTACAAAAATAAACCCTGATGCCTTGCTTTACGGAGAAGGATGGACAGCAAATGACTCTCCGTTACCCGAAAATAAACGAGCGCTGAAAAAACACATGCAACAACTACCAAAAATTGCAGCTTTTAATGACGATTTGCGAGACGGTTTAAAAGGCTCTGTCTTTGAAGACCAAAGCTTAGGTTTCGTAAGTGGGGCTATTAACGCATCAGAATCCATTAAATTCGGGATTGTTGGCGCTATTCAACATCCTCAAATACAATACGATAGTGTTAATTATTCTGATGCTGCTTGGACCTTAGAGCCTTGGCAGTCTATAAACTATGTGTCGTGCCACGATAACCACACCCTTTTTGACAAGTTACAGATATCAAGACCAGATGCTGATTTAAAGGAACTAATTGCAATGGACAAATTGGCAAACGCCATAGTACTGACTTCCCAAGGCACGCCATTTCTACATGCTGGATCAGAACTACTTCGCACCAAGTACGGTGAACATAATTCGTACAACTTACCAGATAGCATTAACCAAATAAATTGGGAGTGGAAAAATAATCATAAAGAGGTGTTCGACTATTACAAAAACCTTGTTAGGCTAAGAAAAGAACATCCCGCATTTTATATGAGCAGCGCTAATGAGGTTAGAAAGCATTTAAAATTTCAACAAAGCAATGATAGCCTTGTCTCCTACACTATTGAAGATCATGCCAATTATGACCGCTGGAAAAATATTCTAGTAATCTACAATGCTTCCACCCAAAATATTGATTATAGCATTGAAGGAGTTTGGTACAAAGCAGTTTCTGGTAGTACCTTTGACTTTGAAGGCTTACAAACCTTAAAAGATACTATTGAAGTACCGGCACTGTCCATGTACATTGCTTTTCAGAAACAAAACTAGTTCTTAAAAAATAATCAATTCCAATGAGTTCAGATTCTCAACCTAACAATCCGCTTCACGGTGTAAAACTAGTGACCATTTTAGAAGAACTTACCGAAAAATATTCTTGGGAAGATTTAGCCGGGCAGGTTAATATTAATTGTTTTAAAAGCAACCCCTCTATAAAATCTAGCTTAAAGTTTTTACGCAGAACACCTTGGGCAAGAGAAAAAGTAGAACATTTATACTTACAATCTTTTAAAAAATAATGGGCTTCAACATTGTACTTATAGAACCGGAAATTCCAAATAACACCGGAAACATTGGCAGGTTGGCACTTGGCACAGGTTCCACGCTACACTTGGTAAAACCCTTTGGCTTTGAACTTTCCGATAAACGTTTAAAAAGAGCAGGTTTAGATTATTGGCAACATCTAAATATAATTATGTACGAAAATATGGATGCTTTTTTTAAAGAACATCAAACCAAAAAAATGGTTTACTTTTCTGCCTCTGCCACAAAAAAACACTGGGAAATTGATTTCGAAGATGAGATGTTCCTGGTATTTGGGAAAGAATCTGTGGGGCTTCCAAAATCGTTACTAAACAATAATTTGGATAATGCTGTAAAAATTCCTTTGTACAGTGAGCATATACGAAGTCTTAATTTAGCAAATGCGGTTGCTATTTCTATTTATGAAGGTTTGCGGCAAATAAGCCTATAAATGAGAGGGTTACTTTGTATATTTAAGTGTAAATATACCAGACCCATGACCAAAGTAACCACCCCATTTTTATGCCTATTGTTTATTTCCTTTTTGATAGGATGCTCTAAGGACCAAAAGAAAATAGAAGATCAGAATGAAATTTCATTCACACTTCCCCAGGGTTTTGAGCTGGAAGAAATTTATCACCCTACCAAGTATGGGCATGGGTCATGGGTTGCCTTGGCGCAAGGCAACAATGACCAAATGTTTGCCTGTGACCAGTACGGAGAAATATATCAATTTAATATTCCGGAAAAGGGAGATATACTTGATAAAAACAAAGTAACCCCTTTATCCTTGAACATTGGCCAGGCTCATGGAATGCTTTGGGCATTTAACAGTCTGTATGTGGCGGTAAACAAGAAATGGAATGATGATATACCTGATGACCAAGAAACAGGTAGTGGTATTTATCGTATAACGGACAGCGACAACGACGGAACCCTTGATACGGTGTCCCTATTATTAAAGTTAGAAGGTTACGGGGAACATGGGCCGCATAGTTTAACACTTTCCCCAAATGGCAATGAGATATATTTTATAGCGGGCAACCACACTTTAATTCCGGAAAAAGTCAAAGAAAACAGTCATATCCCAACCAATTGGGGCGAAGACAACTTGTTTCAACCCTTTCTGGACGCCAGAGGCCATGCAAGCGATGTAAAAGCCCCTGGCGGATGGATTACGAAATTCAATGAAGATGGATCTTCATGGGAACTTGTTGCTGTAGGATTCAGAAATCCGTTCGACCTGGCATTTAATGTTGATGGAGAATTATTTACCTACGATGCGGATATGGAATGGGATATTGGTATGCCTTGGTACAGACCTACTAGAATTTGCCATGTTACCAGTGGTAGCGAATATGGTTGGAGAACAGGTTCTGGAAAATGGCCTTCTTATTATCCTGATAATCTACCGGCCGTTCATAATTTGGAACAAGGCTCGCCTACCGCTGTTCTTGCTACCACGAAATTAAATTTACCTGCTAAATACAACAAAGGACTTTTGGCAATGGATTGGAGTTTTGGTACCGTTTATTATATTGACCTTGAACCCAAGAATAGTTCATATGAAGGCAAAAGGGAAGAGTTTTTATCAGGAACACCTTTGCCGTTAACAGATATGATTGCCGGTAATGACGGTAATGTATATTTTGCTACAGGTGGAAGAAAGTTAGATTCTCGCTTATACAGACTTCAGTATACAGGCGCTATAAATTCTGAAAATCAGCCTAAAAACAAGAAGGGTGAAACTTTACGCCATCTGCGTAAGGAACTGGAAAAATATCATGGATTGGTTTCATTAAAAGGAAAGCAATTGGCTTGGGAGCATTTAGATCATCCAGACCGCTTTATTAGATATGCCGCCAGAATTGCCTTGGAGCATCAACCCTTGGAGACTTGGCTTAAAAATTATAAGGATGAGAAAAACACACGTAAAATAATAGAAAGCAGTATTGCATTAAGCCACCAAGGCAAGGCCGAACATCAACCCCTAATTCTTAAAACTTTACAAACCATACCCCTGCAAGACATTACAACCAATTTGCAATTGGATGCTTTACGGGCATATTCCCTAAATTTTATTAGAATGGGCATGCCAGACATGAAGGTCAGAAAGGATATAACCCATACTCTTACTACATTATTTCCTTCTAGTTCAAATGCAGTCAGTAAAGAACTTGCCCAACTTTTGTTATTTCTGGACGAAGAAAACACCGTTCAAAAACTAGTGGAACGGTTGGAATTCCACACCAAGCAAAAAACTGTTACTGAAGGAATAGAAATGCTTTCTGAAGAAACTACCCTACGCAGTGAGGAATATGGCCCATTAATTAGAGATGTTATTTCTAATATGCCACCCAGCGAGGCCATTTTTTATGGCATGTTATTAAGCAATGCAAAAAAAGGATGGAACAAAGAATTAAGGACACGTTATTTTTCTTGGTATTTTGATGTACTTGGCTCAAATGGCGGTAGAAGTTTTAAGGCCTATATGGAAAATGTACGGCAACGAGCCATGAACCATGTTCCTAAAGAACAGAGAGATTACTTTCAAGAAATATCCGGTGTGTATTCCCCTTCTACTGCTGTAGCAGATTTGCCGCAACCTATTGGCCCAGGGCAGATATACACCAGTGAAGATATGGGAGATTTAGTCTGGGGTGGCTTGGAAAATTATCAAGGTGCCATAGAAAACGGTAAAAGGGCCTTTGCTGCAGGAACATGTATTCTTTGCCATAGAATGCGTGGTGAAGGTGGTTCTGCAGGGCCAGACCTTACACAAGCACATTCCAAATTTAGTACGTATGATTTGTTCTTTGCCATTTATAGTCCCAATGATGAAATATCCGACCAATATGCAAATACCCTGTTTCATTTAAAGGATTCTACCAAAATTGCAGGTAGAATTAAAACTGAAGTTGGTGATTCCATCGTAATAATACCCAATCCGTTCAATGAAAATTATACCATTAGTATTGCAAAAAATAATGTCATTGACAAAGAACTTTCACCCGTATCACCCATGCCTCCAGGATTATTGAACAGATTGAACAAACAAGAAGTAGCGGACCTTTTTGCCTATATTATATCCGGTGGTGATCCCAACCATAACATTTATAAAACCAATCATGACTAAAGCATCCTTATTTACCAAAGTTATTTTCAACTACCGAATGTTATATGCTGTATTGTTATTATTATTGAACATTCACTGTAAAACGGAAAAAAAAGATAAAAACAACCACAAGAACCATACCCCAGACCAAGAATCAATCTTTAAGACACCATTGGGCAAGGAGTATAAAATTACGGACCAATCACAGAAATTAAAAGATCAACACCGCCAAGCAATGTCCGTCTATGAAAAATACCCAGATAGTATAGAGGCTATTATATGGTTTGGGAGAAGAACTGCATATTTAGGCAACTACGACGATGCAATTTCCATTTATACCAAAGGAATTGAGAAATTCCCTGCAGAACCTAGATTATACAGACATAGAGGTCATAGGTATATTTCTATCCGTAAATTTAATGAGGCAATAGCAGATTTGGAAAAGGCCGGTAAATTAATTGCAGGTACAAAGAATACCATTGAACCGGATGGTATGCCCAATGCCAAAAATATTCCAGTTAGCACGCTTCATGGTAATATATGGTATCATTTAGGACTTGCCTATTACCTGAAGCATGATTACGAAAATGCATTTGATGCCTTTCTTAAATGTAGGATGAGCGGCACATTACCGGACAATATTGTTTCTAGTACCCATTGGCTTTATATGATCCAACGTAGATTAGGAAATTTAGAATTGGCAAATGAAATGCTACAACCAATTACTACAGATATGGACATTATAGAAAATCAAAGTTATTACGAACTTTGTACACTATATAAAGAAATGATACCTGTAGAATCTTTGCTACAAACTGGTACCGGAACCCCTTCTAACGACGCTGTCTCCTATGGGTTGGCCAATTGGTATTTTTATAATAATGATAAGGACCGGGCCAAAAAAATAATGCTAAATCTTGTAGAGAGTTCTTCATGGAGCTCTTTTGGGTATATTGCAGCAGAAAGTGACCTTTTACATTATTATCCAAGGTAATTGCATTACGCCAAGAAAACTCAAATCCTTACTTTTGTACCAACGTTTTAACCATTAAAAAAATGAGTAAAAGAATAATTGCCCCTTCACTTTTGGCAGCGGATTTCGGTAATTTACAGCGAGATGTGGAAATGGTGAATACCAGTGAAGCAGACTGGCACCATATAGATGTAATGGATGGGGTTTTTGTTCCTAACATTTCCTATGGAATGCCCGTGTTAAAAGCTATTCAAAAACACGCTACAAAACCACTGGATGTTCATTTAATGATCGTTGACCCTGATCGCTATATAGAAGAATTTGCAAATTTAGGGGCTGCGCACTTAACCGTACATTATGAGGCTTGCCCTCATTTACACAGAACCTTACAAGCAATTAAATCTCATGGTATGAAGGCCGGGGTAGCTATTAACCCACATACCAATGTTCTACTTTTAGAGGACATTATTAAAGATATTGACATCGTAATTATTATGAGTGTAAACCCTGGTTTTGGTGGGCAATCTTTCATAGAAAACACCTATGATAAAATTAAGGCACTAAAAGCGTTGATTACACAAAAAAATGCAACCACCTTAATTGAGATTGATGGTGGGGTCACTACCGGTAATGCGCAAAAATTAATAGATGCGGGAGCAGACGTTTTAGTAGCAGGAAGTTTTGTCTTTAAAAGCGAGGACCCCCAAGCAACTATAAAAGCATTAAAGGGATGAAAAAAGTATATGACATCATTATCATAGGTGGCGGACCTATAGGTATTGCATGTGGATTGGAAGCCAAAAAAAATGGTCTTGATTATCTCATCTTGGAAAAAGGCCCTATTGTTAATTCGTTATTTCATTACCCTACCAATATGCAATTTTTCTCTTCTTCTGAAAAGTTGGAGATCGATGAAATTCCGTTTATTAGTAAAGAGGCCAAGCCAAAACGAGACGAAGCATTGGAATATTATAGACGAATCGTTACTTCAAATAAACTGAACATTCATTTGTTCGAAAAAGTTGAAAGCGTAAAAAAGGATTCCAATAGATTCAATGTTATATCGTCCAAAAACACGTATAGCAGTAATCAAATTATTTTAGCAACCGGATTTTATGACATTCCCAATTTATTGAATATTCCAGGGGAAGACTTAAGTAAAGTAACACACTATTATGACAATCCACATTATTATTCAGGACAAAAAGTTGCTGTAGTAGGGGCCAGTAATTCTGCCATTGATGCCGCACTTGAATGTTGGCGCAAAGGTGCTGAAGTCACATTGATAATTAGAGGTGACGAAGTTGGGCAACGTGTAAAATATTGGGTAAGACCTGACATTATCAACAGAATTGAGGAAGGTAGTATTAAGGCATATTTTAAATCTTCCCTCGTCCGTATAGAAAAAAATACGGTTACTATTAATGTTGAGGGCAAGCATATTACCATAGATAATGATTTTGTACTAGCGCTTACCGGTTACAAACCTAACTTCAACTTTTTAAAAATGCTGGGCGTACATATTAGCGATGACGAAAAAAAATTACCCCAGTACAACCCGGACAGTATGGAAACCAACATTGAAGGTCTTTACTTGGCAGGAGTTATTTGTGGTGGTATGGAAACCCATAAATGGTTCATAGAGAACTCTAGGATACATGCCAAACAAATTATCCAGGATATACTTTCCAAACAACCAAGCACATCTGCTATAAAATAAAAAAGGCATTGATAGTATCCAATCAATGCCTTTCTTCATCTAAACTTATTGCCACCCTCCTCCTAAGGCCTCATATAGGTCTACTATAGCCTGTAACTTGGCATATTTTGTATTTGTAAGGTCCAAATTGGTACTTAAGGTATTTTGCCTAGCGTTCAACACCTCTAGATAATTAGCCAGACCATTATCCAATAATTCTTGCGAATATTCCCGGGCCAAAGTATATGCTTCATATTCTTTTTGCTTCACCTTAATTTTATCCAATGCTGCATTATAGGAATAAAGAGCATCGGAGACTTCTTTTGATGCATTAAGAAGTGCATATTTAAATTGAAGTTTTGCCTGTTCTTGATTTGATTGCGCCACTTCATATTGGGTGCGTATCTTTCTTCCGTTAAACAACGGTTGGGTTAATCCACCTACAACAGTTGCAAACAAGGAACTAGAATCAAATAGCTTGTCAAAATCCAAACTTTGCAAACCTCCGTTCGCGGTCAAGGTCAAGGAAGGGTAAAAATTGCTACGTGCCACATTGGACAATTCAAAAGCATTCAACAATTCATATTCCGCAGCGATAACATCTGGCCTATTGGCCAAAAGTTCATAAGGTACTCCAGTTTTTAAGGGGGTAGTAATATCCTGTCCATCTAAACTATTACGAGCAATGCTCTTGGGTTCACTTCCCAATAATATGGACAAGGAATTCTCCAACAAACGTACATTGTTCTTTAAATCTATTAAAATTGCCTGTGCCGTGTAAAGTTGTGCCTCGGTCTGCTTTACTCCAACTTCGGTAACATTTCCTGCCTCCTTTAAAGCTTTGGTCGTTTCCAGTCCGCTTTCCCTAGTGGCTATGGTCAACTCGGTAATGGCAATTTGCTCATCTAAACTTAATAATTGGTAATATAACGACGCTATATTTGCCACCAATCTGCTCTTTACGGCTTTATGTGCCGCCACAGATTGCAAATAAGTAGCTTCATAAGCCCGCTTATTACTTCTTATTTTTCCCCAAATATCCGCTTCCCAAGATAATCCACCTGCTACCTCATATTGGTCCAATCTATCAAATTGGCCACCAAATTGACTATTGGTAGAAAGCTCATTATGGGTATATTGCGCAGATACGTTTAGTGTGGGTAAATAGCCGGCCTTGCCTTGCTTTAAGTAGGCTTCGGTAATTAATATTTGTTGAATGGCCTGCCTTATATCAATATTGTTGCTTAAACCTTCTTCTATATAACCTTGTAATAATGGATCTGTAAACAGCTCTTTCCAGGAGATAGTAGCTAAGGATACACTGTCTTTTTGCAGTGAATCGGTTCTAAAATATTGGGCGTTCAACAATTCATTTTCCGGACGCTCATAGGTTTTTGCCGAAAAACAAGACACTAATATAAGTGGCAATAGTATGACACTTGTAAATTTTATAATCTTTGAAAATTTCATACACATAAAATTATTCTACAGTTTCTATTTGGGTTGTACTAGGAGCCCCGTTAATTTTTTCTTGCAACCATTGAAAAAGAATGAATAAGATAGGTATAACAAATACCCCTGTAATGGTACCTATTAACAGGCCACCTACGGCACCCGTACCTATAGACCTGTTACCCGCGGCTCCCACACCATTTGCTAAAACTAATGGCATGAGACCAAGGATAAATGCAAAAGAAGTCATTAAAATGGGGCGCAATCTTGATTCTGCTCCTTGCATTGCGGCGTCTACGATACTAATGCCTTCCCGCCTACGTTGCAGTGCAAATTCTACGATCAAAATAGCATTCTTAGCCAGTAAACCTACCAGCATAATAAGTGCAATTTGAAAATAAATATTGTTTTGTAGACCTGCTAGCTGTGTTGTAAAATAAGCTCCAAATACTCCTAAAGGAAGTGAAAGCAAGACCGAAAACGGAATAAGGTAACTTTCATATTGTGCGGCCAATAAAAAGTAAACAAACACTAAGGACAGTAAAAATATAGTTGTAGTCTGGTCTCCGGCATTTACTTCTTCCCTGGTTAAACCAGAATAGGCCGTAGTATAGTTAACCGGTAAGGTTTTAGAAACTTCTTCCACCGCTGCAATGGCATCACCCGTACTAAACCCAGGATTAGTGGCCGCCGTAATTTTTGTAGAATTGAAAAGATTAAAACGGGTAACCGACTGTGGACCATATACCCTTTTCATACTTATGAATTCTGTGATAGGGGTCATAACACCAGCATTTGTGCGCACATATATCTGGTCCAAGTTGTTTATATCCGCACGGTCTTCCGGTAATGCTTGTACATAGACCCTATATTGCTTTCCAAATCTAGAAAAATCCGATGCAAAAATACTTCCTATATATCCTTGTAAGGTTGAAAAAATACTACTCACCGAAACACCCAATTCCTTGGCCCTAGGTACATTAAGCTCAAGTTCATACTGGGGATATTTTGTGTTAAATGATGATTGCGCATATTGTATCTCCGGACGCTGCATCAATTTCGCAATAAATTCCTGATTGGTTTTATCCAAATCCTCAAAACTACCGCTGGACTGATCCAATAGGTTTACCTCTACCCCTGCGGAACTACCAAAACCAGGTATACTAGGCGGTGCAAAGAAAATAATATTGGCTTCAGGAATGGTTGCCGCCACTCCAAACATTTTGGCGGTAATGTTCTGGATGGATAACGAATCTGCACTACGCTCATCCCAGTCCTTTAACCTTACAAACCCTAGCCCGTAGTTACTTCCTGAGCCTCCTAAAAAGCTACGACCTTCAATTACCGAACCTTCCAATACGCCGGGTACTTGTTTCAATTTGGCATATAGCTCTTGGTTTACGGCATGAGTTCTATCTATGGACGAACCTGCAGGTAATTCTACATTGATAAAAACTATGGCCCTATCCTCATCTGGCACAAAACCGGTTTTTACATTACTTGATGACCACCATATACCAACAACGGCCAGAATTAAAATAACGGCGGTTACCCATTTATTTCTATATAAAAAATGTACCGCTTTACCATATTTGTTGGTAGTTGCCTTAAAACCTGCATTGAAGGCATCAAAAAAACGTTGAATAAAATTTTTACTTTTTTCATGATCATCCTTATGTGGCTTTAACAAAAGTGCGCACAGCGCAGGAGAAAGCGTCAATGCATTGACTGCAGAAATCATAATTGCTACAATCAAGGTTACACCAAACTGTTCATAAAAAACACCGGTAGGACCTTGAACAAAGGTTACCGGAATAAATACAGCGGCCATTACCAAAGTAATTGATATTATGGCACCTGAAATTTCATTCATTGCGGTCATGGTGGCCTTTTTTGGGTCTTTTGCCCCTTCATCTAACTTGGCATGAACCGCTTCTACGACCACAATAGCATCATCTACTACAATACCAATGGCCAATACCAAAGCAAACAAGGTTAATAGGTTTACGGAATACCCAAAGAGATTTAAAAAGAAAAATGTACCAATAATGGATACGGGTACCGCAATGGCAGGAATTAAGGTAGACCTAAAATCCTGTAAGAAGATAAAAACAACCAAGAATACCAGTAAAAAAGCCTC
Source organism: Maribacter sp. LLG6340-A2 (assembly GCF_045057105.1). GTDB lineage: Bacteria > Bacteroidota > Bacteroidia > Flavobacteriales > Flavobacteriaceae > Maribacter. Next base: position 825,855 of record NZ_CP159332.1, read on the forward strand.
TATTAAAGTACTGACCACTTTTTCTATTGAGGCGTTCAAAAAATTATTGGTATTATAAGGAACAAATATTTCCATTCCCTCTGGCATATTCTCTTCTATGATTGCCATCTTATCCTCAATAGCATTTATAATATCACTGGCATTTGAACCTTTGGTCTGGTATATACCTAAATTTACCGCAGGATGTCCCGCAGTTGTTGATCCTGCGGCATAGGATTGTGCCCCTAATTCAATATCCGCAATATCCTCTAACCGTAAAAAACGTCCGTTATCCAGTGCTTTTACGATAATATTGCTGTACTGTTCCTCGGTTTTAAAACGGCCGGAATATTTAATGGTGTAACTAAAGGCTTGTCCATCATTTTCACCCAACGAACCTGCCGCAGCTTCTAAACTTTGTTCATTTAACACGGCTGTTACATCTGATGGTATAAGTCCATAAGCGGCTAATTTTTCTGGTTGTAACCAAATGCGCATGGCATAGTCCTTGGACCCAAAAACATTTACATTACCTACACCGTTTACACGCTGAAATTCAGGAATGACATTTATTTTCAAATAATTTTGAATAAAGGTTTCATCATAGTCCGGGTTACTGCTATAAAATGATAAAAACATCAATGCACTGGTTTGCTGCTTTTGCGTGGTTACCCCGGTCTGTATTACTGCTTGGGGTAAAAATGCATTTGCTCTAGCAACCCTGTTCTGAACATTTACGGCGGCAATATCCGGATCAACCTCCTGGTCAAAAAATACATCTATTGATGCTGTTCCACTATTGGTGGCCGTAGAGGTTAAATAGGTCATTCCCTCAACACCATTAATTTGTTCTTCCAAAGGAATTATTACACTCTCCAGAATAGTTTCTGCACTAGCACCAGGATAACTGGCACTTACATTTATGGTAGGTGGCGCTATATCTGGATATTGTGTAATGGGTAAGCTGTATAAACCTAATACTCCCAGAATTACGATTATAATGGATATAACCGTAGACAATACGGGGCGTTCTATAAACTTTTGTAACATGTTGTTTTGAAATTTGGGTATTTATCTAAATACTTTTTGCATTGGTTTGGCTATGCTGTCAAAAACAACAGGTTGGGGTATGATCTTGGTTTCTCCCCTAATCTTATCTACTCCTGTTGCTACGATGGCATCGCCCATCTGTATACCGTTATCCACTAAATAAAGATTGTCTACTTCCGCAATAATGGAAATGGAAGTAGAAACGGCCATACTATCCTTTTTGGAAACCTTGTAAACGTAAGTACTACCTTGACGTTCAAAAGTACTTTCCTTAGGTACTACCAACACATCCTTAAAACGTTTTGGTATCATAATCTTAGCACTATTTCCATTACTTAATATTCTTGATGGATTACTAAATTTGGCCCTAAAGGTTATGGCTCCTGTAGCCTCATCTACTTGGGAATTAATAGTTTCTATAGTACCTTCTTCTTCATAGATACGCCCATTTGCCAAAACCAGCTTTACCTTGGGCAGGTTCTTTATTTTCACGGAAATATCCTCACCATCCGTATCCTGTATAAAATCCAAATAATCTTTTTCGTTCATAGAGAAATAGGCAAAGACCTCGCTAATATCTGCCACCGTGGTCAAAGACTGTTGGTCACTTGGACTTACCAGTGCACCTCTTCTAAAACGTATGGAACCCACAAAGCCATCTACCGGACTTTTTATATTTCCATAATTAATGTTCGCGTTTACGGAGTTATAGGTGCTTTTCGCTTGTTGTAGTTTAGCCTTTGCGGACTCTAATTGAACGCTACTGATAATATTTTTTTCTACTAGGGGCTTTAATTTATCTACTTCTACTTGGGCTGCGTTTACATTGGCACTTGCAGCTGCAGCATCTTGAGATAACGATTGTGTCTCTAACTTAAAAAGAACTTCTCCCTTCCTTACTTTTTGTCCCTCGTCTACTAATACATCGGTTATGTAACCAGAAATCTTTGCCCTAACCTCACTATTTACAATCCCTTCTATGCTTGCTGGGTAGGTAGTATAGGAAGTGATATCCTTAGTTGGAATAGACACCACCTCAAAAGGTTTTGCGGCGGACATAGGTCCTGGCTTTGTATTGCCGTCTCCACACGCGACTAGGAGAATCAGCGGAATCAATACTATAGATAGTTTCATTTTATTCATTTTAATATGTTGGAGTGGTTTAATCTTTGTTATCAAATTCATTTATTTTCTCAATAGCCTGTGCTAAATTTTCTTTTTCCAATTGCAGATATGTAAGAAATATTTGACCCGCATAGCCTTTTTCCTGATATTTAACCGGGTTGTGGGTCTTATTGAAGGTGTTAACCTTTTCTGCTATTTTAAGTTCTGTAGAAACAGATTCCATACGCTCTTTAAGCATATTTTTTATATAAGTACCATTACTTCTGAAATAGCGTTTTCTATCTCCTGTTCTAGTATAATATTCCACAAATTTTAAGGAAACCAATAAGTTTAAATTAGTGGAGACAGAACTCTTACTGTTTTGTGTAATCTCTTTTAGCTCATCAAAAGTATACCCTTCTGAAGAGGTCAATATCAATATGGAATAAATACGAGCAGCCAAAGGAGTAAGCTTATGGCGTGCCTGAAAGAACATTCCCAATTCTTCAACTAAATCTTTTTTTTCTTGCGAACAAATACCCATAAAAAAATATTATAAGGCAAAACTATAATTTAGTTCGTTAAGTTCCGAACCAATCATTATAAATAAATGTTAATTATAGTTACAGGTATTTAATCAAGTTTATTACGAGGTTTAAAGATGGGTGAACAACCCGTAAAACAATAGATTAAGTGTTTATACGTTATTAACACATAATTTTCTCCCCACCATAAATTAGCGTTATGATATTTTTTGGAACAGGTTCAGCCAACATCGCCAACATAAAAACCAGGAATATTACTTGTCAGCATTGTAAAAATGAAGACACTATATACATTAATATATATCGTAAACATTTTCATATTTTTTGGATACCCGTATTTCCGTTTTTAAAAAGTGGAAACTCGTTCTGCAGTCACTGTAAGCAAATTTTAAAACCCAAGGAAATGCCGAACCAACTTCAACTGCAATACAAGAATATTAAGGATAATGTAAAAGGCCCCACATGGCAATTTTCTGGTCTTTTACTTTTAATCTGTCTTATTGGTTTAGTCATTTATACTACCGGAAGAGATAAGGTAAATATGAAATTATATTTATCCCAACCTGAAATTGGTGATGTCTATGAATATCGTTTGGATAATGGTAATTACTCAACTATGAAGTTGATGAATATTACTAATGACAGTCTTTTTCTATCATTAAATGATTATGAAATTTCCAAACGCTCACGCCTCTATAAAATAGACAAACAGGAAAACTATCCAGATGCCTTTTATGGATATTCCAAAGAGGATATAAGTTTAATGGAAAAAGAGGGTGTCATTTTTGATATTAACCGAAAATGACCGTTACTTTAAATAATAGGAAAAGCCACATCTTACATAAAGATATGGCTTTTTTTTAGTGACCCCGGAGGGATTCAAACCCCCAACCCTCAGAGCCGAAACCTGCCTGCCGGCAGGCAGGTCTGATGCTACTTATTTTCTAATAAATTTTTAAGGTATTGACGGCCTATCCCCGACTTAAAATATTTTTCCCTTTTCCGCGCTTCCAATCTTGTCTCAAAAACTTCATGATAAACCATAGACCATGGTAAAAAACCCTTTGTAGATTTATTCTTACCGGAATTATGCTGCTCAAGACGCAAATGTAAATTACTTGTCATTTCCTTATAAAAACGACCATCTTTTTCACTTTGTAATATATATACGTAATACAAGGTTAAATCAAAAAAGGTCTTACAAATGTAAGACCTTAATTTAAGTGTGACCCCGGAGGGATTCAAACCCCCAACCCTCAGAGCCGAAATCTGATGCGCTATTCAGTTGCGCCACGAGGCCATTATCATTATAATTTTTATTCTGTATTTCAAAAATATATTAAAACGTCAATCAGAGCCGAAACCTGCCTGCCGGCAGGCAGGTCTGATGCGCTATTCAGTTGCGCCACGAGGCCATTTTCAATTAGCAGTTAGCTGTTAGCTGTTAGCTGTTAGCTGTTAGCTGTTAGCTGTTAGCTGTTAGCAAAACTAAAACTCTTACTATAATCCTAACTTAAGCTAATTTCTTTTTAACGATTGTTGAAATCAATTTACCATCCGCTTGTCCGGCAAGTTCTTTTGAAACAATCCCCATAACCTTACCCATATCCTTCATACTGGTAGCACCGGTTGCATCAATTGTCTGCACAACTACTTTCTCTACTTCTTCCTCTGTAAGTTGTTCCGGCAAAAACTGTTCTATAACGGCAATTTGTGCCAATTCTGGATCTGCAAGATCCTGTCTGCCCTGCTCTACAAAAATTGCAGCACTGTCCTTACGTTGTTTTACCAGTTTTTGAACAATTTTTATCTCGTCATCTTCCGTAATCTCACCATCACCACTGGTATTTGCCACCAATAAAGCGGATTTTATAGCTCTAAGCGATTCCAAGGCAACCGAATCTTTGGCTTTCATTGCCAATTTCAATTGTTCCATAACTTTTTGCTGTAAACCCATACCTTATATATTTAGGACTGCGAAGATAAAAAATAAACCCGAAATCCATACTGGTTTTCGGGTTTAAAATACCTGTTTTACTACGTGTTCTAGTCTACATTATCATGTAAAAAAGAATTATTTGAGCGCAATTGTATCTCATCATTACTATCATCGCTCAACGAGGTTCTGGAAATCTTTTTTTCCCTTGGAGTATCGTTCAAATCAATGCCCTGTCTTTGATAAGCCGGTTTACTCTCATCATAATTACTAGGCTTGGTATTCTTGAAATTGTAATTATAATCCTTTAGTGTCTTTCTACGATCATCTGCCCTTTCACGCAATAGTTCCTCAATTGGTGTTTCCATTGGATCCAATGGCGCATCGGTAGGTCTTTCTTCCTTTACCGGAGCAATAGTCCTTTTCTCAAAGACAAGCTCATCTTCAACAATTTTTGGCTCAAACTCCTCTGCTTTTGATTTAGCGCCGGTCAGCTTGCTTTCCAGTTTCATATAATCATCTAGGCTGTAACGCTTTTCACCATTTTTATTATATTCCAAAACTGGAATAATCTCTATACTGTCCTTAACATCTAAATCCTTTACTTCATCGTTAAGGTTAAATGTAATGACATTTTCCTTTTCTTCTTCCCTTGATGGCATATCAAAATCAAAGGTAATTTCCTCATCTTTATCCGTAGCCTTAAGCACTTGCGGATCTACAACTTCAATGTTTCTCGCAGCAGTATCCACAATCACAAAATCATCTTCTGATACATTTTCAGCCACTACTTCTTCATAAAAAACATTGAAATTTTTTATATAGTTGGTGGTCGGGATCAAATCAAACTCCGCTTCGTCAACAAATTGATATTTGGATACAGGCTTTACTTCTTCTACCTCTTCATCCATCTCCAATGTATGTACGGTTTTCTTATTGGATAGCAACATTGCCTCGGCACGCTGGCCGTCTTCTAAGGTGTGGATAATTTTCTTTGATTCCGTATTTACAATATCATCCTGTTGCTCTATATTAAAACCCGTAGCAATTACCGTTACGGCAATGGCCTCTCCTAAACTTTCATCCTCACCTACACCCATAATGATGTTGGCTCCATAACCTGCTTCTATTTGTATATGATCGTTGATCTCACCTATTTCATCAATTGTAATTTCCTGCGCTCCGGATACGATCAATAACAATACGTTTTTGGCTCCCTGTATTTTATTATCGTTCAATAACGGTGAATCCAATGCTTTCATAATTGCTTCATTGGCACGTGCAGAACCAGATGCAATGGCAGAACCCATAATAGCCGTACCACTGTTAGAAAGTACTGTTTTGGCATCACGTAAATCTATGTTCTGTGTATAGTGATGTGTTATTACCTCTGCAATACCCCTAGCGGCGGTTGCCAATACTTCGTCCGCTTTGGAAAAACCAGCTTTAAAACCAAGGTTACCATATACTTCCCTTAATTTATTGTTGTTAATGACGATCAGCGAATCAACATTTTTACGCAACTTTTCAATACCGCGGTGCGCTTGGTCTACACGCATCTTACCTTCAAATTGAAATGGCATGGTAACGATACCAACTGTAAGAACATCCATTTCCTTTGCGAATTTTGCTATGACGGGAGCAGCACCAGTTCCTGTTCCCCCACCCATACCAGCGGTAATGAAAATCATTTTTGTCGTAGAATCCAACATACTCTTTATCTCCTCCATACTTTCCATGGCGGCTTGCTCCCCAACTTCAGGATTGGCACCAGCTCCCAATCCTTCGGTTAATGATACACCCAATTGAATCTTATTGGGCACCGGACTATTATCCAAAGCTTGTGAGTCGGTATTACAGATTACAAAATCTACTCCGTTAATTCCTGCCTGGAACATGTGGTTTATAGCATTGCTACCGCCACCTCCTACTCCAATGACCTTTATAACGTTACTTTGATTCTTTGGCAAATCAAAAGAGATATTATCAAATTCGCTGTTCTTACTCATATTCTAAATATTACTGGTTTGTATTATGTTGTTCTATGCTATTGCTACTCTGCGTTATCTAAAAATTCCTTCAACTTTTCCGTCCATTTGTCAAAAACGGATTTGCGTTCTTTGGTAACATTTGATGGTCGGTTTAAAACGTGACCATCGTCACCTGCCAATACCGGTTCATTCTCATGCTCATGTTCCTCCAGAGTTTCCCTGTTTGGCAATTTTGATTTTTCTTGGTTTTTAATGGCATTCATTAAAAGACCAACAGCGGTCGCGTACAAAGGACTGGCTACTTCCTCATCAGAATCACCCGCCAAATGCTCGTTAGGATACCCTATACGCGTATCCATTCCTGTTATATATTCTACCAATTGCTTTAGGTGCTTCAACTGGCTTCCACCACCTGTAAGTACTATACCGGCAATTAATTTTTTCTTTTGTTCCTCATGACCGTAGTTTTTGATTTCTACATACACTTGTTCAATAATTTCAACTACACGTGCATGTATAATTTTAGAAAGATTCTTCAAGGAGATTTCTTTGGGCTCTCTACCACGTAAACCAGGTATGGAAACAATTTCATTGTCCCTATTCTCTCCAGGCCATGCAGAACCAAATCTTGTTTTCAACAATTCTGCCTGCTTTTCTATAATGGAGCAACCTTCTTTGATATCTTCGGTTATAACCCCACCACCAAAAGGAATTACTGCGGTGTGCCTAATGATACCGTCCTTAAAAATGGCCAAGTCCGTGGTACCACCACCTATATCAATTAATGCAACACCTGCCTCTTTTTCTTCTTGACTTAATACCGCGTCTGATGATGCCAATGGCTCTAGGGTAATATTCCCAAGGTCCAAACCGGCACTCTTAATACAACGGCCTACATTTTTAATAGAAACCACTTGCCCTACAACCACATGAAAATTGGCTTCTAAACGGCCACCGTACATACCAATAGGCTCACGTATTTCCGCTTGTCCATCAACTTTATATTCCTGTGGAAGTACATGAATGATTTCCTCACCAGGTAACATAATCAATTTGTGCACTTGATTACAAAGTGTGTCCACATCTTCCTCATTTATTACCTCTTCAGAATCCTTTCTGGTGATATAATCACTATGCTGTAAACTTCTTATATGCTGCCCGGCTATACCTACAACAACAGAACCTATTTTTAGACCAGAGTTTGCCTCTGCCTCCTCTACGGCCTGTTGTATAGATTTAATAGTTTGGGTAATGTTATTAACGACACCACGGTGTACTCCTAAACTTTTGGACCTACCTATACCCAAAATCTCAATCTTACCGTATTCATTCTGTTTACCAATAATGGCAACGATTTTCGTTGTTCCAATGTCTAGACCGACCGAATATTTAGTTTGTTCCATCTTTAAATTTATATTTTAGTGCACACCACCTGGTTATTGAATTCTAAACTAACTTCTGCATAATTCTCCAAGGTTTTATCCTTGCTAGCTTTGGCATAAAATGCCTTAAAATTGCTGAACTTCCCCTCCAAACCATCAATACCGCCTAAATTCACTACAAAATCGTTAAGCCTTAATCGTAACTGATATTCACTTTCTTCTATGATATGAATACCTACTACGGTTTTTCTAAAAAATTCGTCAGCATTAATATGCTCCAATATGACATAGACATCCTCAAGGCTTTTACCGCTGATATTGCCTGTTATTATGGGAACTCTGGCAGAATGATTATTAGAAAGCGGCATTCGCTTGCCATCCTCATCCATATAAAATTTTGTATCCCCCTCTATGCGTCCGATTGGTTTACGCTGAACAATTTTTGAATTAAGCTCACCATCTATAGTTAGATAGACCTGGGCACTTTTCACCATTTCATTGGCCTCAATGGCCTTTTCTACAGTATTCAAAACTATATTTTCTTTGGGCACATTTTGTAGGCTGCCATATTTTTGTATTAACAATTTATTAACCGCCCCTTCAGTTAGATACAGATTCTGGTCCCCAACAAAAGTTACCTTCATTCCCGTAACATTCTTTGTACTGTTTCTTGCATTGGAAAAGGCATATAACCCCATGATTACCAGAACTAAAGCCGCCAACTTTATAAAATTCCAATTAAATCGCATATGACATTTCTTTTTTAATTTTTACTACTTCCAAGCCAATATCTCCTGCACCCATGGTGACCAACACATCAGGATTCTCAGCTTTTATCCGTGAAACGATTTGTTCCTTTGAAATTAAAGCCTTATTACTACTCGTTATCTTGTTCAGCAACCATTGGGAATCTACCCCTGGTATTGCTTCTTCGCGGGCAGGATAAATATCCAACAGCAATATGTTTTTAAACTGTGAAAGACTTTTTGCAAAATCATCCACAAAGTCCCTTGTCCTAGTATAAAGATGCGGTTGAAAAATGGCCAACACTTTTTTATAGGGATGCATTTCTGAGATGGCCTCAAAAACGGCATTGATTTCCGTAGGGTGATGCGCATAATCATCAATAAAAACAAAATCATCATTTTTAAGCTGATACGAAAAACGTCTTTGCACTCCCTTAAATGTTGCCAAAGCTTTAGCAAGGCGATGTGGTGGGGAACCAGATTCCATCGCCATCGCAAAAGCAACCAAACCGTTAAGCAAATTATGCCTTCCTGGCTTGTTAAATTCAACCCCTTTCAGCGTGGCATCGGGGGTCTCCAAATCGAATATGTAGGTACCACGTTCTATTGTTATGTTCCGGATACAATAATCCGAATCGTCTTCTATACCATAGGTAAGCCCCTTTAAAGGCAACCCATTTCTTACAAATAATTTACCGCCCGGTTTCAACCGCTCCGTAAAATCCTTAAACGTTCTTTCCAATTCTTGCGCATCGCCATAGATATCCAAATGATCGGCATCCATAGAGGTTACACAAGCTACATTGGGCGTCAATTGCATAAATGAACGATCAAACTCATCGGCTTCCACCACGGAAAAATCGGTTCCTTCCAACAAGAAATTGCTATTGAAATCTTCTGAGATACCACCCAAGAAGGCCGTCATTTTTACTCCCGTTTCTTTTAACAAGTGTGCCAATATGCTTGACGTTGTTGTTTTTCCATGGGTGCCGGCAACTGCAAAACAAAATGACTCTTTGGTAATTAGACCAAGGACTTCCGATCGTTTTTTAATAGTAAAGCCGTTCTGTAAAAAGAACTGATATTCTTTATGACTAGCGGGTACCGCTGGCGTATATACCACCAAGGTGTGTTCTGGGTCGTTTTTGTATTCCTCTGCCACACTATCCATATCGTCCACATAATGAACATCTATACCTGAACTTACCAGTTCTTGGGTCAACGGGGTTTCTGTTTTATCATACCCGGCAACCGCTTTATTAATGAACGCAAAATAACGCGCCAAAGCAGACATACCAATGCCCCCTATGCCTATGAAATACACCCTATGTATTTGCGTTACGTTCATTTTACTTTATTAATTTTTCTATTTCATCGCAGATATCAGCCGTTGCATTGGGCAATGCCAAAGCTTTGATATTCTTTGATAATTCAACTTGCTTTTCAGACGAATTAAAGGCCGATTCAAATTCCGACTTAAACTGATCATCAAGTTCTTTTTCCCTTATCATGACCGCGGCATTTTTTTTCACCAAAGACAATGCGTTCATTGTCTGATGATCCTCTGCCACTACCGGTGAAGGAATAAAAAATGTTGGCTTACCTACTAAGCATAATTCTGATACCGCGCCTGCTCCTGCCCTTGAAATAATGAAATCTGCCGCTACATAGGCTTTTTCCATAGAGTTCAAAAAGGCATGAACTTTTATATTTTCTGATTGATGTACTTTATACGTCTCATAATACCCTTTACCACATTGCCATATTACCTGTAAGCCCAATGCATCAAAATATTCTAAATGATCTGCAACTAGTTGATTAATGCGTCTGGCACCCAAACTGCCACCCAATACCAATAGTACTTTTTTAGCAGTGCTCAATTCAAAATAACTTAAAGCGTCTTCCTTGGTCGTTTTTAACTCCACCAAATCTGACCGAACAGGGTTCCCTGTCAATACTATTTTATCCTTTGGAAAAAACCTCTCCATACCTTCATAGGCTACACAGATTTTTTCCACTTTATCCTTCAATAGTTTATTGGTTATACCCGCAAAAGAATTCTGTTCTTGTAAAACACAAGGAATACCTTTTGTAGTTGCCATTTTTAACAACGGACCACTGGCAAAACCACCCGTGCCAATTACGGCATGTGGTTTAAACTTCGATACGATGCTATTTGCTCTCATTAAACTACTTATCAATTTTATTGGAAAAAGTAGATTTTTAAGGGTCAGTTTTCGCTGAATTCCCGTAATCCACAATCCCTCTATTTTGTACCCCGCTTGGGGCACCTTTTCCATTTCCATTCTATCCTTTGCCCCAACGAACAAAAACTCTGCATCTGGATATCTCCTTTTCAATTCGTTCGCTATGGCTATCGCCGGATAAATATGTCCGCCAGTACCTCCGCCCGACAAAATGAACCTATAACTGCCCACTTAATATCTCTAAAGGGTTCGTCTCGTCCATATCTACATCGTTGCCAGAAGCACTTTCCTGAACTATACTTTTATTACTTGCACTCAATATGATGCCTATAGCCAAACAGGTCATCCAACTTGAGGTACCTCCACTACTGATCAAGGGTAAATTCTGCCCCGTTACAGGAAATAATTCTACCGCTACCGCCATATTGATCATGGCCTGAAAAACAATTGGCAAACCAACCCCCAATACCAACAACTTGGCAAAAACGGTTGATGCACCATTGGCCACCACTACTATTCTAAACAATAGAAAAAGGTAAAATAGCATTAGACCAAAACCGCCCAATAAACCATATTCCTCCACGATAATGGCATAAATAAAATCTGACGAACTTTGTGGCAAAAAGTTCTTCTGAATACTTTTACCGGCCCCTTTTCCTACAATACCTCCCGTGGCAATAGCAATTTTTGCCCTTTCTATCTGGTAATTGGCCTCTGTATTTTCAGGATTGGAAAAACTGTCTATACGGCTCATCCAAGTATCTACCCTATTTGGAAACAAATCTGGAAATGCCTTTGCCGTAACTATAAATACGGCCAAAAACAAAACTCCCGCACCTACAATGCCCAATAAATATTTCATTGGGTAACCTCCCAGAAAGCACAATACCATGACCATGCTAAACAAAATGGCGGCCGTTGAAAAGTTAGCGGGCAATATCAACATAACGATCAAAAACACCGGCAACCATAAAGGCAAAATGCTTTCCTTAAACGTGATCTTTATCTCCCTGACCTTTGAGAAATACCTGGCTACATAAATCATTAAAACTACTGCTGCCAGATTTGAGGGCTGAAACCCAAAACCTACTATGGGCAAACGTATCCACCTACTATCATTTGTACCCCCGGAAGAAGTTCCCTGCGCCAATACAAATACCAATAGCACTACTACAATGGGCAGTGCGATCATGGAAAGGCCTTTAAAGAAATGGGTAGGTATTCTATGAACGGCGTAAATTATTCCAAATCCCAAAAACAATAAAATAGCATGCTTTACCAAATGGCCTACCGTAGTGCCATTGCCTACCACATACACCAAATTGCTACTAGCACTGTAAACGGGCAAAAATGAAAACAATGCCAATAAGGCCGCAATGGCCCAAATAGCTTTATCTCCTTTTATATTTTGAAATATGTTCAACACCCTATAAATTCCTTACACAGTTCTTAAATTGATTTCCACGATCTTCATAATTTTCAAAAAGATCAAAACTTGCACACGCAGGTGACAACAGCACCGTATCCCCACGTTCCGCAATTTTATATGCTACTTTTACCGCTTCCTCCATGGCATAAGTCTCAACCAATAGATCTACCGCGTTACCAAATACATCCTTAATTTTTTCATTGTTCTCCCCAAGACAAATAATTGCCTTTACCTTTTCACGTACCAAAGGCATTAATTCCATGTATTCGTTTCCCTTGTCTACACCGCCAACAATCCAGACCGTTGGGGTCTTTACACTATCCAACGCGTAATATGCGGCATTTACATTTGTGGCTTTGGAGTCATTGATATACTCCACATGATGTATTTTCAACACCTTTTCCAAACGGTGGGGTGCCCCTTGAAAATTAGAAACACAGGCTCGTATGGTCTCCTTACGAATGCCTACCAATTTGGCAATAGTGGCCGCTGCCATTGTGTTCTTTACATTGTGCTGACCTTCTAAGGCCAAAGTGTTCTTCGTCATGCTAATAGTGTCTGTTGTTGTTTTTATTATTATTTCCTTTTCGTCCAAAAATGCTCCCTCAGTAAATTCCTGTTTTAATGAAAAAGGCATTAATCTTGATTTGACCGGGTGCTCCTTAAGCCATTGTACCAAAACTTCATCATCTGCATCATAGATCAAATAATCGTTTTCATCTTGGTTTTCCGCTATTCTGAATTTTGATGCGATGTAATTTTCAAACTCATACTCATACCGATCTAAATGATCAGGTGTAATATTCGTAATCACGGCAATGTGCGGTTTAAAATTCACAATACCATCCAATTGAAAACTACTGATCTCAAGCACGTAATACTCAAAATCATTTTCCGCGACCATTTTGGCATAACTATCGCCAATGTTACCCGCCATACCAACTTTTAAATCTGCATTGGCCAAAATATGATTGGTCAACATGGTAGTCGTGGTCTTACCGTTACTACCTGTTATACCTATAATTTTTGCATTGGTATATTTTGTTGCAAACTCAATCTCCGATATTACCGGAACACCATTTGCCACCAACTTTTTCACCAAGGGCACTTTGTCAGGTATCCCCGGACTTTTCATTACCAAATCGGCTTTTAAGATGCGGTCTTCAGAATGTGTTTCTTCTTCCCAGTCTATTTCAAAATGTTCAAGAACGTTTTTATACTTTTCTTTTATTTTTCCCTTATCGGATACAAAAACATCATACCCTTTTTTTGTTCCTAAAATGGCGGTTCCTACTCCACTTTCCCCTCCGCCAAGCACTACCAACAACGCCATTTATCTTATTTTTAAAGTAACTATGGTGATAATGGCCAATAAGATGCCCACAATCCAAAACCGTGTTACGATCTTACTTTCGTGATATCCTTTTTTTTGATAGTGGTGATGTAAGGGCGACATTAAAAAAATTCGTCTACCCTCGCCATATTTTTTTCTGGTATATTTAAAATATCCTACCTGCATCATTACCGAAAGTGACTCCGCAAAGAAAATTCCGCATAAGACCGGTATCAATAATTCTTTACGTACGATAATTGCAATAACCGCAATTACCCCACCTATGGTTAAACTACCGGTATCACCCATAAACACTTGTGCCGGGAAGGCATTGTACCAAAGAAAGCCGATCAATGCCCCAACAAATGCCGTTATGAAAATGAGCAATTCTCCCACCCTTGGTATATACATAATGTCCAAATAATCGGAAAAAATGATATTACCGGAAACCAAGGCAAAAATGCCAAGGGTAAAAACAATTATGGCAGAAGTACCTGCAGCGAGCCCATCTATACCATCGGTTAAGTTTGCGCCATTGGAAACAGCCGTTACAATAAGTATTATAATAGGTATGAACAGTAACCACGCATATTCTTTAGCTCCTTCGCCGGCCCATTCTATTAGATATCCATAATCAAATTCATTATTCTTAAAAAATGGCACTGTGGTCATGGTAGATTTTATTTCCTCCCCTTTTACCTGTTCTACCGTAAACTCACTGGTAATGATGGTCTTATCATGATCACGCATGGTCACCTCAGGATGAAAGTAAAGAACCGCCCCAACTATAAGACCTAAAGTAACTTGGCCCAAAACCTTAAACTTGCCCTGTAAACCTTCTTTATTTTTTTTGAATACTTTGATATAATCATCCAAAAAACCAATTGCACCCATCCACAACATGGTAAAAACCAAAAGAATAATGTAGATATTTTCTAACCTGGCAAACAACAATACCGGAATTAAAGTGGCCATTATAATAATGATACCGCCCATAGTTGGTGTACCCGCTTTTTGCTTTTGCCCTTCTAAACCAAGGTCACGAATGGTTTCTCCTACTTGTTGTTTTTGCAGAAACAAAATAATACGCTTACCAAACGCCGTTGCAATCATTAGGGAAAACAAAATAGCCATTCCCGCACGGAAGGTGCTAAACTGAAATAGCGAAGCTCCCGGGAACTGGTATTGTTTTTCTAAATATTCAAACAGGTAGGTTAACATATATTTATTTGGTTTTGACCTTTATGGCCAACATTATTTATCTAGGTTATTCAATACTTCCTTTACCATCTTAAAATCATCAAAATCTACACGAACACCATTGGTTTCCTGATAGGTCTCATGCCCTTTCCCAGCTACAAGAATTATATCATTGTCATTGGCCAATTGGCAAGCCGTCTTAATGGCCTGCTCCCTATTTTCAATAGATAGGATTTTCTTAAAATTCTGGGGTTCCACACCGGCCTCCATTTCTTCTATGATCGCCGTAGGGGATTCCGTCCTTGGATTATCTGAGGTCAAAATGACCTTATTACTCATTTCTGCAGCGATATTGCCCATTACCGGACGCTTAGATCTGTCTCTATCGCCACCACACCCCACAACGGTGATGACGTTTTCATTTCCAGTTCTCAACGTGTTGATTGTCTCAAGCACATTTTTTAGAGCGTCCGGCGTATGGGCATAATCAACTATAGCCGTAATTCTGTTTTTTGATATAAAATATTGAAACCTTCCGTCTACATTATCCAACTCACTGATCAAACGTAGGGTTTCCAATTTTTGCAGTCCCAATAAATCTGCCGTAGCAAATATGGCCAACATGTTATAGGCATTAAAGTGACCTATTAACTTGGACCACAGTTCATGCTCATCGATTTTTAATAATTGACCATCAAATTGATTTTCCAATATCTGCGCCCTGTAATCCGCATAATTTTTTAAGGCGTAGGTAAATTTTCTGGCCTTGGTATTTTGTAACATAACCAGACCGTTCTTATCATCTATATTGGTCAACGCAAAAGCGGATTTGGACAATTGATCAAACAGGATTTTTTTAGTATCCCTATACTCCGCAAAAGTTTTATGGTAATCTAAATGATCATGGGAGAGGTTGGTGAAAATTGCCCCCTCGAACACCAAACCTTCTGTTCTTTTTTGATGGATGCCATGAGAGCTTACTTCCATAAAACAATATTCAACCCCTGCCTCGTTCATCATTTCAAGATGCCTATTTATGACAATGGCATCTGGTGTAGTATGCTTGGTTGGATATTCCGTGTCATCTATCATGATTTTGATCGTTGACAATAACCCAACCTTAAAGCCCGCTTTTTTGAACAATTGATAAAGCAAACTGGAAACCGTAGTTTTTCCGTTGGTACCGGTTACCCCAACCAATTTTAAGTTCTTGGACGGATTGCCATAATAGTTGGAAGCCATGACTGCCAAGGCCTGATTTCCATTTTCTACCTCTATATAGGTTACCTCATCTACCATGGTCACCGGCAGTTCTTCACAAATAACGGCCCTTGCCCCTGCTTTTACGACTGCGTCTATATATTTATGGCCATCTGTTATAGTGCCTTTTATAGCAACAAAGACATCATTTTTCTGTACCTGTCTAGAATCAAAACAAATTGAGGCAATATCACAGGAGGTCGTACCGCTAACCGCAGTAAGATGTACCCCATATAATATGTCCTTTAACAACTTCATATCAGCTCTAAAACAATTTTCTTAACCTTCTTTATATCGGTCCCTTTGGAGATGGACTGGCGTTTTACCTTTCCATTGCCCCTTACCTCTACTTCAATTCCTAAATTTTCCAGTATAGCTACAGCATCCATACCACTCATACCCTTTACATTAGGTACATGCGCATATTTCTGCTGAGCTTTTTCATAATATCCTTGGAATGCCTTTTCAGCATCGGCAATTTCTATGTTCTTTACATTAACCTCACTGGTCAATGGCGAGGTAGCATACACTTTTTGCGCTACGGATTTGAATACCGGCCCAGATACATCCGCTCCATAATACCCCACACTTTTATCCGGTTTATGGATAACCACAATACAGGAATATTTAGGATTGTCCGCCGGAAAATAGCCTGCAAATGATGATATATATTCATATTTGCTTTTATCCTTAGATACGTAATTGGTCTGTGTAGTCCCCGTTTTACCGGCCATAGAAAAATTAGGCGAGTACATGCCATGGCCCGTACCATATTCCTTCTCTACCACATCCTTTAAAATCTGCTGTACTTTTTTCACGGTTTCCTGAGAACATACGGCAGGGTTCAACACTTCCTTATCAAATCTTTTAATGGATTTGTTCCATTCCTTGACCTCTTTCAACAACCTGGGCTTTACCATTTCGCCATCATTGGCAATTGCATTATAGAATGCTAAGGTCTGCAATGGTGTCATGGACACTTCATATCCGTAGGCCATTTGCGCTAATGACAGTCCAGACCAGCCTTTGTCACCAGGGTATCTTAATACGGGAACACCTTCTCCACGAACAGGCAAGCCCAACTCTTTATGAACCCCCATACTCATTAGCCGGTTTACATATTTTTCCGGATCGTTCTTATAACCGTTATGGATCATTTTTGCAAAAGCGGTATTGGAAGACACCTCAAAGGCCTTTGCCACGGATATTTTACCATATCCACCATGCTTGGAATCCTTGACCCAATGCCTGTATATTTTCCATTTTCCTTTTTCGGTATCTATTACCGTACTGGTATCCACCACTTTATCCTCTAACGCGGCCACCAAATTCATTAGTTTAAATGTGGAGCCCGGTTCATGCGATTCTCCTATAGCATAGTTCAATCGCTCGTAATACTTACCCTCTGGTGTTTGGCCCAGATTGGCAATTGCCTTTACCTCACCGGTCTTTACCTCCATAACAATGACGGTACCATGGTCTGCTTGATATTTTTCTAATTGCCCCAATAAAGCATGGTGGGCTATATCCTGAATATTGATATCTATGGTAGAATACACGTCATACCCATCTTTTGGTTCGATCATGTTATCCGTACCAATGGGTTTCCATAGCCCCTTAGCAATTTTCTGTTTGGCACGCTTACCCTCTATACCTCTTAAATATTCACCAAAAGCGCCTTCCATACCTACGCGGGTACGATAGCCATCCTTGTCTACACGCTCATACCCAACACTACGCTCCGCAATTTTACCTAACGGATGCTCACGTTTGGTCTTTTGCTCAATGATCAAACCGCCCTTATATGCACCTTTATTAAACAAGGGAAAAGATTTCACGGCCATATAATCAGAGTAATCAAGGTTGCGCACGATCAAGGCATATCTGTTTTTATTCTCCTTTGCCTTTCTTAAAATCTGCTGATAATGAGAAGACGTTTTTCCAAATTGCTTTGCCAAGGCATCTGCCAAAGGCTTCACATTTTCCTTAAAATCCTCATCGCTTACGGTAACGGCATCAAAACGTATGGTATACTTGGATACCGAGGTGGCCAACAAACTACCATCATCTGAATAAAGATTGCCCCTGTTGGGTTCTATGGTAAAAATGTGCGAGGTACGGGTCTCCGCCAAGGACTTGTATTTTTCACCGTCCACTATTTGGATAGATACCAGCTTAAACAATACCGCACCGGCAAACAGTACCAGGAACCCTGCTACTATATAAAGTCGGTTTAATATGCTTTTATCCGTCGCGGCCATTTATTGCTCCTCGTTAATAGATTTTACCCTAATTTTCTGCGGCGGTGTTTCTGATGGAAACAACCCTATTTCCGCTATCTTATCCGTTATACTGGATTCCAATTTTAATTGCTGTACATCTGATCGCATATCCACGAACTCATTACGCAATTCTTTTACTTCCTCATTCAATAATGCAATGGTATGCACCTTTTGGTCCGCACTATGCGAACTGCTGATCATCACAGTTGCCAAAAAGGATATAAAAATGATGAACAGCCAATTTTTAGGCGAGTCTCCACTCACCAAAAATTTACCTTTTAAGAGGTCCAAAACCCCTGTTTTCACTTTACTTTTTGCCATTTTTCTCCGCTATTCTCAATTTTGCACTACGTGCCCTGTTGTTTAATTTAATTTCCTCTCTCGTTGGTACGATCAAGCCGCCAACTTTTTTTAACGGTACATCTATATTGCCATAAAAATCCTTTTCCGGCTCCCCTTCAAACTGCCCGGCCCTTATAAAGCGCTTTACCAAACGATCTTCCAAAGAATGATAACTTATGACACTTAATCGTCCTTTTGTGTTCAATAGATCCGGTACCTGTAACAAAAACTCTTTGATCACCTTGATCTCCTCGTTCACCTCAATACGTATGGCCTGATAAATCTGTGCCAAAATCTTATGCTGCCTATGTTCCGGTAAAAACTGACCCAATACTTGTTTTAAAGCCTCCGTGGTCTGTATATCCCCTTCTTCCCTACTGGCAACGATTACCTTGGCCATGGCATTTGCATTTCGCAGATCACCATACTCAAACAACACCTTGCGCAAATCATCATAGGAATATTTGTTGACCACATCATAGGCAGATAGTGTATTGCGTTTGCTCATCCTCATATCCAACCCGGCATCAAAACGGGTAGAAAAACCCCTTTCTGCCTGATCAAACTGATGTGACGACACGCCAAAATCCGCCAAAATTCCATCAACCTTCCTTATGCCATAGAACTTTAAAAATTGAGTGATATACCTAAAATTTTCAGCAATGAGCGTAAACCGTTCATCCCCTAAAATATTGGCCTGCGCATCTTCATCCTGATCAAAGGCGAACAATTTACCGCCGACACCCAATCTTTTCAATATTTCCTTGGAGTGACCGCCACCACCAAATGTCACATCCACATAAATTCCATTCTCCTTAATGGCCAGACCGTCTACCGACTCTTTTAGCAGTACAGGATTATGATACATCCTTATCCTCTTTTTTGTTCAGCATTACCCGTTTGACCAAATTCTTTTTCTCTTCCTTGGATATGGATATTGTAGCTTCGTAAGCCGCTACGTCCCAAATCTCCAAATGCTTGCGCATGGGCACAATCTTCACCTCCTTGGTGATCCCCGCCAAGGAAATCACATCTTTTGCCAATAACAACCTACCATTGCCATCTACCTCAACAGGACGTAACCCGTCCATGAAAATTCTTTGAAATAGTTGACTTTCTTCATCAAACCTGTTCGTCTGGTCCATTTCTGCCATAATTTTGTACCATTCTTGAGCAGGGTAGAGTTCCAAACATTCATTGTAGTAGGATTTCTTAATAAAAAAACCTTCATTCAGTATCGGCGTCATTTGATTGCGCAGCGCAACAGGGAGCATGATACGCCCTTTGGCATCGGCCTTGCAATTAAATGTCCCGAAGAAATAAATGTCCAAAATGGTCTGGTTTTATTTATATAACTCAAATATATAAATATTATTACCACATTTTACCACTAAAATCCACTTTGTTAATAAATTACCCCTTTTGTGCATCACTTTTTCCACCTGAAGCTATTTTTTGACCCAGATTTACCACTGAGCCCATAAAACGGGAAAAATGAAGTCGTAAGAAAAACAGGAATACACCTAATCAAAAAGAGTTGTTCGCTATTCTAGGTAATTACCTATATTTGGGCAATTATGATGAGTAGTGCATGGAAAACGATTTGATTAACGACGGAGGCTTTAAGTATATAGAGAAAGGCGAAGGCAAACCTATTATCATCCTTCACGGATTAATGGGCGGACTAAGCAATTTTGAAGGAGTAACGTCTTATTTCCCCCCAAAAGGTTATAAAGTACTTATTCCCGAACTTCCCCTATATTCTATGCCGATGTTGAAAACAACGGTAAAGAATTTTGCCAAATACCTGAAAAAATTCATTGATTATAAAGAACTGGACGATGTAATTCTACTGGGCAATTCTTTAGGAGGCCATATTGGTCTTTTGCATACCAAATTATACCCTAATAAGGTAAAAGCCCTGGTCATTACAGGAAGTTCAGGACTTTATGAAAGTGCCATGGGCGACGGTTACCCTAAACGGGGCGATTATGAGTTCATTAAAAAGAAGGCACAAGATGTATTCTACGACCCAGAGGTTGCCACCAAGGAAATTGTGGACGAAGTATTTGCCACGGTGAACGATCGTGTAAAATTGGTCAAGACCCTAGCCATCGCCAAAAGTGCCATACGCCATAACATGGCACAGGACCTCCCTAATATGGAAACCCCTACTTGCATAATCTGGGGCAAGAACGATACGGTAACACCACCGGATGTTGCCGAACTGTTTGACGAACTATTGCCAAACAGCGATTTGTTCTGGTTGGACAAATGTGGACATGCCCCCATGATGGAGCACCCAGACGAGTTCAATACTATTCTTGACGCTTGGTTAGAGAAAAACAAGTTTTAAACATTGTATAGATGAAAATAAAGTCGGCCGACTTTGTAATGAGCAATTCCGATGTGGCCAAGTGCCCCAAGGAGCCTATTCCCGAATACGCCTTTATTGGCCGTTCCAATGTAGGAAAGTCATCGCTCATAAATATGCTGACGGAGCGTAAAAGCTTGGCAAAAACTTCTGGTAGACCAGGAAAAACTCAGCTGATCAACCATTTTAAAATCAATGATAATTGGTTTTTGGTAGATTTACCCGGATATGGTTACGCACGTGTTTCTAAACGTGACAAGAAAACCTTTCAAAAATATATTACCAATTACTTCTTACAGCGCGAGCAGTTGGTCTGTTCCTTTATTCTGGTTGATATAAGGCACGAGCCACAACCTATAGATTTGGAATTTATGCAATGGATGGGCGAAAATGCCATTCCTTTTGCCATTATTTTCACCAAGGCAGATAAATTAAAGCCCAAGGCCATTGAGCGCGAAGTACAAAAATACCTTGCCATCCTTACCGCGGATATGTGGGAAGAAGCCCCGCAACACTTTGTCACCAGCTCTAGCCACCGCACGGGCCGTGAGGAACTATTAGCCTATATAGACGAAATAAACGGACAGTTTTTTGAGGCAACGAAGAATGGTTGATGGTTGTTCGTTGATGGTTGTTCGTTGATGGTTGTTCGTTGATGGTTGTTCGTTGATGGTTGTTCGTTGATGGTTGTTCGTTGATGGTTGTTCGTTGATGGTTGTTCGTTGATGGTTGTTCGTTGATGGTTGTTCGTTGATGGTTGTTCGTTGATGGTTGTTCGTTGATGGTTTTTAAACGCTTCGCGTTTTTTAGTATTAAGTACAAAGTCTTAAGTACAAAGTTGTTCTTGTTAGCACTTAGTACTGCGTACTTTGGGTTGTTTACCTTATTCTATTCACTTCTTAATACCTTTTACTTATCATATTGTACTCTTGACTTAATACTCCTCTACTTAATACTTTGTACTTAATACTCTTTACTTCATACTTTGTACTTCAAACTTTGTACCTCTTACCTAATACTTATTACTTGATACTCTTTACTTAGTACTTAAAACTTCGTACTTCATTAAAAACGAAATGCCACTTCGAGCGCAGTCGAGGACTTTAGAACTCTCATCACTTCGGCTACGCTCAGTGACCGAGTGAGACCAACAACTGATAACCAACAACCGTCAACCAAGCGAAGCGATCAACACTGCTTACTGAATACTGTTACTGAATACTGCCAACTGAACTAACAAGCTCCTCGCAAAGACGTTTTCAAATAACCGTCATAGCGAGCAAAGCGCGGCTATCTTTTTGTTTGGAACATACAACCCAACTTGTGAACCCATTGTCACTTCGGCTACGCTCAGCGACCGAGTGAGTTCAACAACCGGCAACCAACAACCATCAACCAAGCGAAGCGATCAACTCTTCCACATCCTCAAAAGCATTTAACCTCTCTGTCGTCACCAACACTTCCAAATCATGGGCTGTTTCTACCAATATAATAGGATAGGTAAATGCATGCCCAAATTTGCTTTTATAGCTTTTTTGGAATTCATCTTTATGAAGAAATTTCAACTCGTAGCCTTTTGCTAACAAATTTTCCCGAAACCCTTTCCACTGTTTGTTCTCCGTGAAGCTACCATAAGTTAATGCACATAAATTGCAGTCATAGGTTGCGGGACTCACAATTTTATGAGCGAAATCCAATATTTTACTGCCGGTATCGCTATTGGCATTATAGATGAACAGAATTTTCTTTGACATGACCATTTGGTCGTAAAAATACCCAAACCCAACATAAAAATTGACCAGTTACGGTTTTCTGTAACATGTTATAAATTAGAAATTGTAGGTTTATTCTTTAGAGGTATAATAGGAGTGCAATTACGCGTAATTCTGGATATAGCGGAATATGTTTAGTTATGCACATACACTATAGTTGCCAGTAATTTAACCAAAAATGAAAATATGGAAACAAAATCAAAAAACACTTCTCTAAAAACTATTTTAATTGTCATTGGAATTGGAATTTGGGCAATAGTCCTTCAAAACGCTGGCATTATTCCTACTAAGCAAAATGTATACGTGAAAGGAGGTTATGTAGATGCAGAGGTTACTGGTAGTGTTGATGTAAGCGGCAGCGTGGACGTTGATAATACTGTAGATATAAATATTCACGAAATTAATGGATACAATGAGGTTACTACAGGAAGAGGAACCCATTCAGTTTTCCCTTACGGTTATACATTACCAGTTGAAAATTAATAGAAAATGATAAGAGTAAACGAATTCAGAAAAATGGACATCGAAGTTCAAAACGCAATTCGAGAAGCATTTGAATTTGGAAAATCTAATGAAAAAGAAGAAAATGATTATTATTTATTTTTGTCAAATGCTACATATATAGAAAACTATGAGGGAACAAATGTGAGTCCTTACGTAATTGACAATAGAATGGATTATCTAATTGACAGCTATAGACTTGATTTTTTGACTAAGTACCTCAAAACATATTATTCATTTGCTCAATTTAATACATCTGATACCAAAGAAAGCTTGACAATGGAAATGATGATGTACACTCATATTTGGGAGTCTAAAAACTTTATAAAGCAACTAATAAAGTTGTTAGACTTATGCAATGGAAGAGAATATCAATGGAATTATGAAATTCCAGACGCAATTAATGGAGATTCAAAACAAAAGCTAATACGAGATACTCTTCGTAATGGATTTAGAGTAAAATCTTTGAAAATTGCGGAAATAATGACAAGTGGTTATCGGTCTCAGTTTAGAAATGCATTTGCTCATTCCGATTATTCTTTTGGACTTAATGACGAGAAAATAAATCTTCACAACTACAAGCCAAATAGTTATGAAGTTGAATCAGTCGGAATTGATGAATGGACAACTTTTTTTTGCCACTCTTTTCTATTGAATTATCATTTTCAAAATTATTATTACCAAGAAAGACAAAAAATTGAAAGTCCAATTGAATTGTTTTTAAGAAACACAGCTGGAGACAAGAAAAAAGGAGTAATTGAATATGATGTTGAAAGAGATACTTTTACTGGAAAATTAACTGAACGATAAAAAACTTCTGGCAACAACGTATATAAAAAATAGCGCGAGTAATTGCCAACATTATGGTTCGGGCATTTTTGCAAAGTCGCCAAATTTTTAAATTTGACGATTTCTAATAAAGAAGATAAATAAAAAAAAGACTTGTATTGATCCGAAAAGTTATAGCTTATTTTCAGCACTACTTTTCATATACTAGCCATTAGACAAAATTTGAATGAAACACTTTAAACACATAAAGGTAACGACAACCTCCTCTCTTCAAAATGTAGAAATTGAGGAATATATTGAGCCGATTACAGTCAGTATTGTCATAGGAATGAATTTCTTTAAAGACTTTTTATCAGGCTTTCGTGATATTTTTGGCGGAAAGTCAAATACTTACACCAAGTCATTAGATAAAATAAATCTACAAGCAATTTATGAGTTAAAAAAGCGTGCTCATTATTTAAAAGCCAACTACGTTATTGGAATGACAATAGACAACGACGAAATTTCTGCTCAAGGAAAATCAATGTTAATGGTTACAGCAATGGGAACAGCTGTTCGGGTTGCTGAAAAAAGTAAAGACGTAATTAATAATTCAACGTCAATAGATTTAGAAGCTTTTGAACAACTTGAATTAAAAACCAAACTTCTAAAAAAAGCAGAAAGCAATAATCTCAATTTGAACGAAAATAATTGGAATTTAATCATAGAAAATCAAATTTCAGAATTAAGCCCATTTCTCTTAAACAAACTGATCGAAAACCCAAACTCCATAGATTTCAAAGAGAATTTAAAGGCTTATTTTGAAAATATAGACAGAGAATTAGCAATAACAGAAATCTTTGCATTTATAGAAAATAAAAAAGAAAACGATTTAAAACCAGTTTTTAGTATTATGAAGGATTTGAATTTGGTTGACTTTGACAAAAATCTATCCTTACTATCAAGCGACAATCAAAATCTTAACAATATTGGAGCCTTAATATCTGGAGTTCATAAAAAAACCTATTTCAAATCGGACATAAAAGCAATCAAAGAAACTATTGATAAATTGGAAAGTAAGTTTCCTATTAAAGTTGAGTTTTACCAAACATTAGACAATTTAACAAGAAAAGACATAGAGGTTTGGAAATGCGAATGTGGAAAAGAAAATAGTTTAGAACGAGAAATTTGCAGAGGTTGTAATAAAGACATTCACGGACTTAAAAACTCCAACATTAATCTGAAAGAAATAAAAAAAAATTTAAAACACAGATTAGAAATATTGAAAAAAAATTTTGCTTAACAAAGAGCTGAGGTAAGAAACAAACATTAGCTTCATTAATCTAAGACTATCTTCTGGCATAGTTCTGCTATACTAAGCATATTTTTCTCCCGTTAAATTAAATCCAACCAAACCATACAATATGAAATTATAATACTTTTCAATCCTAGCACTTTTTACAATTACAATCTCTTGTGGTGAAAGCCAGAGAGAAACAGAACTAAGAAATGCTGAAATTGAAAATGCAAAAAAAGCGGCCGCTGAAGCCAAAGAAAAGGAGAGAATACACCTAGAAAAAATTGAAGTGGGCAAGTCGAAATTAAAAATTGAATTAAACAATGAAATTAATAGGTTACATCAAAAATTGAACGAAGCTAGAAATAAATATAAAGAAATAGAAAAATTTCAATTTGGCAGGTCTAATTCTACAAAACAGAATCAACTTATAGAGCAAAGTAAGGCTATAAATCATATTTCTAGTTATATCAATAAATTAGAAGAGCAAGTTTCCCTAATAAATCTAAGAGAGACATTTGACTTTCAGAATTCACCATTAGCCGTAGTAGAACACCTTTTTCAGGCTGCTCAATCAAAAGACTTTAAAAAATTAAGACATTTATGCGACCCCTATGTTGAAAATGATGGAGATGTACGCATATTTCGTTTTATAGAAATTGCTCCCGATAATGTCCGAAAAGAATTCATTAATGAATTTCAAAATGGAAGAATTATTGGAGAGCCCTTAATTGGAAATGAAAAAGCCATTGTCGAAATTGCTTTTGGCCCCAGTTCAAGCAAACTTGAAAAAGTAAACCTCGTCAAGAGAATGGACATTTGGTATTTGAGTAGTTTTTAATATCCTATAAGAATATTAAAACGATTTCGAAATCCATATTTTGATAAAATAAACGAATACAAAATAACACCCCCAAAGAAATGACTGAAATTGATAAAATCAATGAAGAATTACGTAACTATAAACTTTATAAAATTCAAAGATTAAACGTAAAAGAAACTGAATTCAATGAATTAAAAAATGATTTAATAAAAATAAAAAAGAATGAAGTCATTAATCTTTTAATAAGCTTCCTAAATATAATTTCAATTTTTTTATTCCTAAAAGTTTTATACAATTCAAACTTGAATCAAACAAGTTTAAAAATATCCAACGAACTCATTTTAAACTTCGCCATAATTATAATTTTATCAATATATCTTACCTATAGATTTATTAAATATAATTTTAAATTAAAAAAATACATTAAAACGTCTGAAAAAGCTATTAATTATTTCTCGAATGAAAGTAACAACTTAAAAAGTATTTATGAAAATTATGTAGATAATTACCTTGAGGAATTTAGCCGAAAATCAAGATAATTACAAATAGTATCATAAATGGATGATATTTAAATAGAATAAAAAAATTTCTTGAAACCCAATTCACGGGCCGACCAAAATCCTAGTAACCCTTTAGCACATTATTTAACGTACTGAAATTCATTAATTTAATGTACATTGTTCTACTAAAAACCAATTAAACCAATACTTATGGAATCGGAAAAAAAAGTATCTAAGGGCATGTTATGGACTTCATACATACTACAGGGTATTGTAGTACTCATGTTTTTAATGGGCGCCATTAATAACCTCATGCAGACCGAAATGGCCGTTGAAGGTGCCGTTTCCATGGGTTACCCAGAGGGCGCGGTCCTTTACCTGGGCATTATCTTGCTACTAGCCACCTTATTATATGCCATTCCTAAAACCATGTTTGTTGGCGCAATATTGTTAACGGCTTGGCTTGGCGGTGCCGTGGCTACACACATTATTCACGGGGACCCCATGAGCAATATTCTGTTTCCTGTCATTTTTGGTGTGGTGGTATGGGCCAGTATACTGTTGCGCAGTACCCAATTACGTGCGCTTTTATAAAGGGTAGTTTGTGTTCAGTTTCAGTTGGCAGGGTTCAGTATTAGTATTCAGTTTCAGTTCTCAGTGGGCAGTATCAACTGGCAGTGTTATAGTGAATTAGTTTGATAGTGATATAGTATATAGTTGCTTTTCAGTAATGGCTACTGGCTACTGGCTACTGGCTACTGGCTACTGGCTACTGGCTACTGGCTACTGGCTACTGGCTACTGGCTACTGGCTACTGGCTACTGGCTACTGGCTACTGGCTACTGGCTACTGGCTACTGGCTACTGGCTACTGGCTACTGGCTACTGGCTACTGGCTACTGGCTACTGGCTACTGGCTACTGGCTACTGGCTACTGGCTACTGGCTACTGGCTATTTAAATATCAAAAATTTAGCAAAGCTAAATACGATTTAATTAAAATAAGTCTATTCTCTTTCCTCTATTTTCTATTTTCTCTCTTCTAACTTTAGACTTCGTACCTCGTACTTAATACTTTGTACTTATTACTTAATACTGATTCTAAACTTCTAACAAAACAAGTCTATTCTCTATACTCTATTTTCCCTCATCCAATTTTACAATTCTTACTTAATACTTTGTACTTACTACTTAATACTAGCTCTGGGCCCTTTGCGTTCGGCGTATGGCGATTTACCCTTGACGCATAAAAATTTATTACCTTAGTCTTTAGCGTATGTATCAACAAATTACTACAAAAACATAAACACGCTGCTCTATGGACTACCTTTCCCCTACATATTTTTTTGATTTTGAAAGTGAAGAAATTCAAGCAATTATTTCTGAATTTAAAGATGCCGAACTATCACAGAAAGAAATAGCGATCGCCCTTTATACCAAGGTGAGAGATACATGGCGGTACGACCCCTATAGCCTGAGTTTCAACAAAGAAAAATACCGTGCCAGTGAAATTGCCAAACGCACCAAAGGGCATTGCATTGACAAATCTATACTTCTAGTAGCCGGTTTACGTGCCATGAGCATACCGGCCAGAATCCACTTGGCCAAGGTCAAAAACCATATTGCGGTAGATCGCCTGATAGAGAAATTTGGCTCCAATGAACTTACGCCACATGGTATGGTAGACGCCTACATCAATGGCAAATGGTTAAAATTATCGCCCACGTTCAACGCTTCTTTATGTGAAATGCTGAATGTTGCCCCATTGGATTTTGATGGTGAGAACGATGCCGTGCTCCAAGCCTTTAATGAAGATGGCACCCAGTTTATGGAATATTTGGAAGATTACGGTCATTTTGAAGATGTTCCCGTTGCATTTATGGCACAGAATGCCCGCGAGCATTATCCTAAAATTTTTGATGCCGGTAATAATCAAACAGAGTTTCAACTGTAGGTTTTAACAAACTTTAATATTTCAATGGGCTCCCGGTCCTTTAACGAATCGCTTTTTGTAGTACTTTCGATTCAAAAATTACATCCATTGAAAAACATCATATTATTTCTTTTAACAGCATCTATATCCATGCAACTTTTTGCACAGGAACCCCTTGTTTGGAATCCTGATTACGAGTTACAGCTGAGCGATTTTCAATCCCCAGAATCGGAAATTGATCCTGAGCTTACTTCATATTCCATCTATTCCGGTTCTAAAATAGATTTTAGTTTTAACATGAATTCCGTCTCCTTCATGTTTACCAAAAACTTCAACGATAAGATTAAAGCTATTTTTCAAAAGAACCTTGCCGTATTGGTAGCACCAGACTCTTTGACCGCTAACCAATTGTTGCAATTCGGGCGATACGATTTTGACCTTGTAGAGCTTTATGCTAGAAAAATACGGAAAAAGATATATGAGGAGAAAGGCACTTTTAGCGATTCAAAATTATTTCAACCCATATTCAACGAGCTACAGGAAGAAATGAATACGGTAAGCGCCCAAGTCTTTAAAGCCACTGATTTTGGCAAAGACACCAAGCTTCTTCTAAAAGAACACAACAAGGTCATAGATGAAATAAACACCCTTTCCGATTTTTGTTTAACCTGCAAGCCAAGGAAAAATAGGAAGTAGTTTTTTGGATTGATGGTTGTTCGTTGATAGTTTTTAAACGCTTCGCGTTTTTAGTATTAAGTACTAAGTCTTAAGTACAAAGTTGTTCTTGTCAGTACTTCGTACTTAATACTTAATACTTTGTACTTTTTACTTCCTACTTAATACTCTTTACTTAATACTTTCTACTTTATACCCTGATCTTTTAAATTTAAATTTTCCGCAAAATAATCGCAGAAATCCTTCATGGTAGCGGTCATTTTCTCGTCTTGCGTTGCTTTTAGGAAAGTCTCTGACAACGATACCAATGTTTGATGAAAAAAAGTTTTCATTTCATCTACGGGCATATCTTTTGTCCATAAATCTATCTTCAAGGATTCTTGGTTCTTGCTATCCCACACGGATAACAACATGGCCTTTGCCTCTTCGTTCTCAATACCACCGTCCTGTGCAGACCAGTTTAATTTTTCAGGAACCCGGTTCTCATCCAATCCTACGCGCAATGTTATTTCTGAAGTATGTAAATCTGCCATCTAATTTCTTGGTTTGTAATTTGATTTCTTAAATATTTCTTCTGCAGGCATGGTCAGCATTTGTTTAACACTTACCGTATTGTCCTCCATAAACGAACGTACAATTTGCCAACCTACAAAACGGCCCAACCTACCGGGAGATTCGTTATCCAACTCTAATCCGAACTTTGAAAAAGGTGCGGGATCTAAAAATCGCTGATTAAGTTTATTCTCTGTACTGTACAGGTATTCGTTTTCAATAAAATTTCTCCACATTGGCTCCTCATTGGCATAGGCCCAATCCATTTCCTCCTCAGAATACCCTATTCTTTTTCGCTCCTCCAAATTGGGCAACAACTTGTCCTTAAGGTACAATTCCTTACCAAAATAGACCATACGTGCCAAGAACGTTCTATCTCTAGGGCGTGGTACCACTTGTTTGGTAAACGCACTTGCCACATCGCTAAGCATAAAACCTCGGTCCAAAGTTTTTGCTATATAGCGTTGAAAACCTCCGTAATACTTATGTTCCGGACCTAAATAATTATCAAGACTTATGAATAGCAAACTATCGGTTAAAATAATTCTATTATTATAATCTACGTCATTGGTTACGGTAATGACCTTAGGGACAGAATATTCAGGAAAATAATATTTTACATGTTTAAAAAACTGAACCAGACCTTCTTCCTCCTCTTCAAAACTATTAAAGGCATTACCTACTTCTTGAAAAAGTTCTATTTGTAAGGAATCGTTCATTTTGGCGATCCATACACTGTCTGGCGCAGGAAAAAGATATGGATACATTTTACGCAAGCTCGGCAAGCCCTCTTCACCAGCAGATGCAAATTCGCGGTCAAAGCGGGAAATTTTAAGCTCTACCGGTATTGCCGCTATCTCTTGGGCGGTTTTGTCACTGTTATTACAGCTAAAAATTATCAAGAATACTGACAATAGCATAAAAATAGGTTTTACCCTGTCAAGTATTTTACAATACATTTTATTTTTCACGGTGTTCAACTTATTTTTAAGGCAAAGTTAATTTATTTAAACAAATAATTGGAGCGGTATGCAAACTGAAAAAGTAATTGACCACATTGTAGATTGGTTAAGGGATTATGCTACGAATGCCAAACAAAAGGGATTTGTGATTGGAGTATCCGGCGGTATAGATTCTGCCGTTACCTCTACCCTATGTGCAAAAACGGGTTTGGACCTATTGTGCCTGGAAATGCCCATTCACCAAGCAGAAAATCAATCTGACCGGGCATCTAGACATATAGATTGGTTACAGAAAAATTTTACGAATGTAAAAAGACAACCCGTAAACCTTACCCCGGTTTTTGATAGTTTAGTGGCCGCCCTGCCAGCGGTTGAGAACGAAGAGGAACGTTTTATGTCCTTGGCAAATACAAGAGCTAGACTACGTATGACCAGTTTGTACTATTTTGCCGCCCTTAAACGCTACCTAGTAGCGGGAACAGGAAATAAGGTAGAGGATTTTGGTGTAGGATTCTATACCAAATATGGCGATGGCGGGGTTGACCTTAGCCCAATTGCAGATTTAATGAAGACCGAGGTCTATGCCATAGCCAAAGTATTGGGAATAAACGAGGAAATCATAAAGGCCGCTCCTACCGATGGATTATGGGGCGACGACAGAACGGACGAAGACCAGATCGGGGCTAGTTACCCAGAGCTGGAATGGGCCATGAACATGAAGGACAATGGCCATGTGATAGCGGATTTTGAAGGCAGGGAAAAAGAAGTGTATACCATTTTCCTAAAACTAAATACCATGAACCAGCACAAGATGTTGCCCATACCGGTTTGTGAGATTCCTGAATCGTTAAAATGACAATTCAACTATGAATCAGACAATTAAATCGAAAATAATGCGTTTAATATTCTAATAGCGTGAAAAAAAGTGCATTTTTGGCTTCGAATTTAGAATTTTAAGCCTTAAATTGCATGTGGTCTCTTAAGACCATAGGTTTTTAAAATCTATATAAATCCAATAATTAATGATCAAAGTATTAATAGCGGATAACCACCCTATAATAAGAATGGGAGTTAGGACGGTTCTAGAATCCGCTGAGGGATTTGAATTGATAGATGAGGTGGCTACCACCCAAGAACTTTTCGAAAAACTTAAAGACACAACCCCCGATGTTGTCATGCTAGAAATGGATATTCCGGAAATCAACGGAATAGCAGCATTACGAAAAATTAAAAAAGATTATGCCGACGTGAAAGTACTGATGTACAGTGGGCAATCTGAAGATGTTTATGCCCTTAGCGCCATTAGAGCGGGTGCCTTTGGATATTTATCCAAATCCTCAGGAATTGAATACATTACCGCAGCGGTCAGGAAAGTAAGTGAAGGAAGCATGTTCATTACCAATGAACTTGCCCAACGACTTGCTTTTGATGAAGGTACCAAGAAACCACGTAGATTCTTTAGAAAATTATCCACTAGGGAAATTGAAGTATTGAAACTTTTGGCCAGTGGTAAACGTAATAAGGAAGTAGCCCAAGGCTTAAACTTAAATGAAAAAACGGTAAGTACTTATAAAGCACGTTTAATGAAAAAGTTGAATGTGGACAATATGGTAGATTTATTACAACAAGCAAAAGCACTTGAACTGTACTAAATTTATATTATTATTAGTGTACAAAAAGTCCCACCAATTGGCGGGACTTTTTTATTAAAATTGTTTTTAACAAGTTAAGACAAGACCCTGTTCAGTTTTTGGTTCAACAGCTTGTTCAGTTGAATATAATTCATAATTTCTTCCAAGGCCTCGCGGTTATCCTTTGTTGTATCTTCCGTAGTTTGTTGTAGAGCACCCATTCTTTTTTTAATTAAAAAACAACGTAAGGTCAAAATTGTTTCACTGACCAGTTGGGCTATACCTACTTCCTTTCTTTTTGGAAAAATATCCTTGCTCTCCCAATTATGCAAGGTATATTTTTCTTCATCCATTAAAATTGTAGAAATCTGATTGGCCATTTCCTGATCAAGACTATTGACAAATGTATTAATAGAAAATTCTTTTTCTTGATTTAGCGCCTCGATCAATTTATAATACATGTTCCTAAAATCCTCATTGGCCAATTCAATCTCATCTTCTTGAAGATCTAAATAGATTTTTTCATACACCTTAATTTCCAACGACTCTGGCTCCAAAACCAAATCGCCCGCATCATTTTCCTTAAGTACCAAATCCTCAAACTCTTCCTTTTGGTCCCCATAAAGCATTAAGGACTCTATTATTTTACGTTCTAAGACATATTGTACGTCTACAGCTTCTGGAGCAACATCCTTACGAACTACTTCAAAAGCCTTTTGCTCTTCTTTTTGCTCCTTTCTAATATTGGCCTGCCCCTTTTTATCTATCTGGGCCAGCGTATTAAAGAGTACCGCTTCAGAAACATTCATGATGTTTGCACATTCCTGAATATAAATTTCCTTTTTAATACGATCGGGAATCTTAGCAATACTATTAACAATATCCCTAACCGTATCTGCTCTCTTTATAGGGTCATTATCTGCCTCCTTTACCAAAAGGGAAGCCTTAAATTGAATAAAATCCTTGGCGTTATCATTAAGGTAGGACATTACATCCTCCAACTCATTGTTCTTGGCAAAACTATCTGGATCCTCGCCTTCCGGAAATGTACACACGCGTACATTCATTCCCTGCTCCAAAATCAAGTCAATACCACGTAAGGATGCTCGTAAACCGGCCGCATCACCATCAAATAAGACCGTAATGTTCTTTGTAAGTCTATTTATAAGTCTAATCTGCTCTGGGGTTAAAGCGGTACCACTGGAAGACACTACATTCTGTATTCCCCTTTGGGCAAACTGTATCACATCTGTATACCCTTCTACCAGGTAACAATTATCCTCTTTGGCAATGGCTTGTTTTGCATAGTAAATACCATACAACACCTTACTCTTATGGTAGATGTCACTTTCCGGGGAGTTCAGATATTTGGCCGCTTTCTTATCGTTGGTGAGTATACGCCCTCCAAAACCAAGTACACGACCACTTAAAGAATGAATAGGAAACATGACCCTACCCTTAAACCTATCAAATTTTCTGGCCCCATTAGGATTATTGGGGTCCTCTTTTACAATGGTGAGTCCTGTTTTTTGAAGGTATTCCAGTTTATAACTTTTATCAAGGGCCGCTTTGGTAAAACCGTCCCACTGATCTAGGCAATACCCCAATTCAAATTTCTTGATGGTCTCATCGGTAAATCCACGTTCCTTAAAATAGGTAAGGCCTATGGCCTTGCCCAATTCCGTATCCCACAGCATTTCCTTAAAATGCTTTTGCGCAAACTCAGATACCAAATACATGCTTTCACGTTCGTTGGCCTGTTCTTTTTGCTCACTGGATTGCTCTGTCTCCTCTACTTCAATATTATACTTTTTGGCAAGGTATTTAATGGCCTCTGGATAGGTAAAATGCTCGTGTTCCATTAAAAATGCCACCACATTACCACCTTTACCACTACTAAAATCTTTCCAAATCTGTTTTACCGGAGACACCATAAAACTTGGTGTACGTTCATCACTGAACGGACTTAATCCCTTAAAATTGGAACCTGATTTCTTTAATTGCACAAAATCACCAATAACCTCCTCTAAACGAGCAGTTTCATACACTTGGTCTATTGTTGTCTTTGCAATCATGATAAATCTCTTAAAAGCAGGAAATAATTTTGTGTAAATTAGAACTTCAAAAATAGCAATAATGATTCTATTCTTTGGCACTAGACCTGGAAAGCCAGAAACTAAAAAGCTTTTTCATAGCATATGCCCTTATTGTCAGCAACAAGGTGCCTTAACCGCATTTACCGTAAAAAACTATTTTCATATATTCTGGATAAAACTATTTAAAATTTCTAGCCACACTACCATAGAATGCAGTCATTGCAAGCGTGGCTTTTACGACAATGAATTTACCGAAGAAATGAAAAACGAACTTTCTAAATAAAAAAACTGTAGCATCCTTCTGAAAAGGAATACCACAGCTAATTTGACTGATGAAGTTTTTAATTATAAATCAAACCTAAGACCTAGAGAGATATTCCGTTGTTCTATAGTTGCGTCTTTAAATATTGGATTTAAATCATACTTTACATACAATAGAACGCCCTCTACCCCTGCATAAGCACTTAAACCATATACCAAATCGTTGGTATTGTAACTACGCTTTAGTTTGTCTTTAACCTTTTCGCCGTCAATTGAATACTTTAATTTTTGACGTGAACCCAGATTAAAGCCAGCGTAACCACCCACACCTACTCTAAACTTATTATGCAGAGAATATCTCATGGTTTTATCCGTAGTGGTTAATTTAGACGGGCCAAACTCAAAATGCATAGGAAATACCAGATTGTCTATCCTAAGTTTAGACTTGTCCAGATCATAGTCAAATTCTTGAAGTTCTGACTGACCATTTTCCAGTGAAACAAAATATTGATTGTCTTTTGGTTTTAAACCATTGAATTGAAATGAAAACCCATAATTGAACCTTAGAAAATTGGTATTCTTGAATACACGTGTTCTCCATTGCCAACCCATTTCAAAAAACCTACTTCCACCAATTTTATAAGGGGTATCATCAAAAGATTGTCCGTCTACAATAGCATTGTTTAAACCAATTGCCACAACCAGATCAGAATATGTTCGTCTATCGTAAATTATTTTTTTTCTATAAGGACGTTCCTTTATACTGATACCGAAAATACGTTCACCATCCTCGCTCTTTTCCCCATATCCTATTTCTAGCCTGGTTCCAAAATTTAAGGAATCCATCTCTACATTTTCTGCTCCATTTCTATCTAACAGAGCAATCCTATTATCGATTATCGCTATTCTATTCTCTATGTTCAAAGCCCTTTTTTCCGCCGCTTGCATTTTTAACGCATTGGCTTCATCTAAGGTTATCTCTCCATTTTCCAATCTTGTAGCAATAGCTTCCACCTCTTCTTTTAACGCCAATTTTTCCTGTTGTGTAATTTTGGTCTTTTGTGCCTCTAAATTTTCAATTTTAGTTTTACCGCTCTCTTGTGCAACTGCATTTTCTACGATAAAAAGAGTGAACAGCACCAATGCATACATTATAATTGTCCTCATTTTGAT
Organism: Maribacter sp. LLG6340-A2; assembly: GCF_045057105.1. GTDB lineage: Bacteria > Bacteroidota > Bacteroidia > Flavobacteriales > Flavobacteriaceae > Maribacter. The sequence continues at coordinate 861,957 of NZ_CP159332.1, forward strand.
TGATTTTTTTGATTGATTTTTTTTGATGAATAAACTCCACCCCCATCCCTATAGTGTTATATAGCGATAAAGAATTAAACGATTAACGATTGATTAATTATTGCGGTCTGCCACAGCAGTACGCACTTTTATAAAACCGGCTTTTAGGGAATCAAAAATTTGGTCTCGGAAGGATTGATCAAGTTCATCTTCAACCTCTGTCAACAAAGCCATAGCATCAACAGATTTATCTTTATTAAATATTTTCTCTCTTAAAATTTCGTCTTGCGCCCGTTTTAACAAGGAATCTACCTCGGCATCGGTCACTGTATTGTTTTGTTCTAGAACACTTACCTGTGCTATAATAGCTGCCACTTTAGCGTCAATGATTTCATCAGGCAGCAATTTCTCAATAGTTTCATCTGTTAGTACTTGATTTACAGCTACTTCCATTTTATCATCCAGCACTTTAGACTCTTGTATTTTTGGTACTATAGGTTCCTCTACTTTTACCTCTTCTACATTGGTTTTAGTTTCTGATGTTGCCTCTACCACTTCTTCTTCACTTTTAAACGGTATGGACTCTTTTATAATAACATCCTCTAATTTATTTTCCTTTTCCTTGTCTACAATTTCATTTGGCAGCTCATTGCTTACGGCACTACCATTAAAGTAAAACAGTGCAACACCAAGCAATACCACTATATTGGCCGCTATACCCATCCATAGATATACGGGTTTCTTTTTGGCATCATCATTTAATTCTGATGCTATTTTTGCCCATGCATTCTCTGACGGAAGAATCTCCCGCTCTTGAAGTTTAGCTTTTATATGTTTTTCAAACTTATCGGTTTCCATACCCTATAATATTTTGTTGCCTTAATTGGTCTTGAAGCAACTTCCTAGCTTTTAATAATTGTGTTTTTGAAGTGCTCTCGGTAATCGATAGCATTTCTGCAATTTCCTTATGTTTATACCCTTCTACGGTATACAATATGAAAACCATTTTATAGCCTTGTGGCAAAGCATCGATCAATTGTTGAATATGCTCGGTGTCCAAATCCGTACTTTGCGAAATCTCGTCGGTCTGGTTTTTCTCGTATACCTCATCATCATAAACCACAAACTGTTGTTTTCTTAAATAAGAAATACTTTCCCTGATCATTATTCTACGTAACCAACCTTCAAAACTACCCTGGAACTTAAACGTATCTAACTTATTGAACATTTTTAGAAACCCTTGCACCATAACATCTTCCGCAAAATGAATATCCTTGATATACTGTCTACAGACACTCAACATTTTTGGAGCATGCTTTTTATACAAACGCTCTTGCGCATCGCGGTTACCCGATGATGCTTTTTTTATAAGCTGCTTTTCGTTTTTATAAAAAGGTATAATTTTCACAATATTGGTTTGGTCTTCTATTTACATAGACGCAGAAGAAGGAAATATAGTTGCCTGAAATATTAAATTTATTGAAATAATTTTTCAACAAATTGAAAATCAATGTTTTAAAAATGTAAAAAATTACTTTTTACGGTCAACTACATAGTTTACCATGAGCTGTAAGGCACTTTTATATTCAGAATCCGGATATGTATTCAAAAGCTCTAGTGCTTCATTTCTGTATTGCAGCATTTTGCCAACGGCATAGTCCAACCCTCCTTTTTCCTTGACAAAGGTTATCACTTCCTTTACCCGTTTTTTATCTTTATTGTGATTTTTGACGGAGTTGATGACCCAACTTTTCTCTTTCTTGGTGCAATTGTTAAGCGCATAGATCAAAGGTAATGTCATTTTTTGTTCCTTTATATCTATACCGGTTGGCTTTCCTATTTTTTCACCTCCATAATCAAAGAGGTCATCTTTAATTTGAAATGCCATACCGCACAGCTCACCAAATTTTCTAAACGTTTCCACATCATCACTTTCCGGTTTAACGGAACATGCACCCAAAGAACAACATGCCGCTATTAGGGTAGCGGTCTTTTGCCTTATAATGTCATAATAGACCTCTTCGGTGATATCTAAGCGCCTGGCTTTCTCTATTTGCAGCAACTCGCCCTCGCTCATTTCACGAACGGCTACGGAGATTATTTTAAGTAAATCAAAATCACCATGATCAATGGATAACAACAAACCTTTAGACAGTAGATAATCGCCAACTAAAACAGCAATCTTATTTTTCCAAAGGGCATTGATTGAGAAGAAACCCCTTCGTTTGTTGCTTTCGTCCACGACGTCATCATGAACTAATGTGGCAGTATGTATCAACTCTATAACCGAAGCACCACGATACGTACGTTCGTTTACCTCGCCTTTATTCAGCAGTTTTGCTGTTAAAAACACGAACATAGGACGCATTTGCTTCCCTTTTCTATTGACTATGTAGTGGGTAATTCTATTGAGTAGCGCAACCTTGGAGCTCATTGAATCTCTAAACTTAGACTCAAACAACTCCATTTCCTGATAGACAGGTTCCTTTATTTGCGATACTATTTTCAGTTGCGGTTTATTAGAACGATAAAATTAGTCAAAAGCTAGGAAACAACAGTACCCGGAGAGGAGATAATGGTGTTAAAGGAATTTGGATGTTGGATGTTGGTTGTTGGTTGTTGGTTGTTGGTTGTTGGAAAAAATAAGTTCAAGTTCAAAACTCAAGTTCAAGTTCAAAAATGCTGTTCGTTGTTCGCTGTTAAATAATTTAGCTTAGCCAACTACGCCAAATTAAAAAAGTCTATTTTCTATACTCTATTTTCTCCTTTCCAAATTAAGACTTCTCTACTTTATACTTCGTACTTAATACTTAAATTACGACTTATTCGCCAACTGTCCGCATGCGGCATCAATATCCTTTCCTCTAGAACGACGAACGGTTACTACTATATTGTTAAGCTCCAAAGAATTTACATAACGGTCTATCGCAGCATTTGACGCCTGTCTAAACTCGCCGTCATCGATGGGGTTGTATTCAATTAAATTTACTTTTGATGGTGCAAAACGGCAAAATTCCACCAAAGCGTCGACATCTTTTTGGGTATCATTGATTCCTTCCCAAACCACATATTCATAGGTAATTCTACTTTTGGTCTTGTTATACCAATATTGCAGCGAATCTCTTAGATCGCTCAACGTGAATTTGGCATTAAAAGGCATTATTGAAGTACGTATTTCATCTACTGCAGAATGTAAAGAAACCGCCAATTTAAATTTCACCTCATCATCTGCCATTTTCCGGATCAATTTTGGCACACCGGAGGTAGATACCGTAATTCTTTTGGGAGACATACCTAATCCTTCAGAAGAGGTAATCTTATCAATTGCCTTTAATACGTTATTGTAGTTCATTAAAGGCTCACCCATTCCCATAAACACAATATTGCTCAAAGGCCTGTCAAAATACAATCGGCTTTCATTGTCAATGGCAACTACTTGATCATAGATTTCATCGGGATTCAAGTTTCGCATTCGTTTTAAACGAGACGTTGCACAGAATCTACAATCTAAACTACACCCAACCTGACTTGATACACAAGCTGTAGTTCTTGATTTTGTGGGAATCAAGACGGACTCCACAATTAAATTGTCATGCAAGCGCACGGCATTTTTAATAGTACCGTCGCTACTACGCTGCATTTGATCCACCTTAATGTGATTGATGACAAAATTAGCCTCAAGCATTTCCCTAGTTTCTTTTGACAGATTCGTCATCACATCAAAAGAATATGCCGCTTTCTGCCACAACCATTCATACACCTGGTTGCCACGAAAAGCTTTGTCACCATTAGAAACAAAGAACTCCCTAAGCTGCTCTCTAGTTAGTGCCCGGATATCTTTTTTCTTTATTTCTTCCATCTATTAAAGGTAGGTATTACTGGTGATAAAAATCCCGCTTTGTCAACCTATGGATAAAGCGGGATTTAAAATTTTTCCTTATTAATAAGGTGATATATCAACTTATATAATCAACATGGCATCACCATAAGAATAGAACTTATAGCTTTCCAATATTGCTTCTTTATATGCTTTGTTCATTAGATCATGACCCATAAATGCAGATACCATCATCAACAAGGTAGATTTTGGCAAGTGGAAATTGGTAATCATGGCATTTGCAATACTGAAATCATACGGAGGGAAAATGAACTTATTCGTCCAACCTTCATAAGTATTCAATGTTTGCTTAGATGATACCGCACTCTCCAACCCGCGCATTGCCGTAGTACCTACTGCACAAATACGACGTTTGTTAGCTTTGGCGTTATTTACGATCTCTGCAGCTTTCTCATCAATGAACATCTCCTCGCTATCCATTTTATGCTTAGAAAGATCTTCTACCTCAACCGGGTTAAATGTTCCCAAACCTACGTGTAACGTCAATTCTGCAAAATCTACACCTTTAATTTCTAAACGCTTTAGCAAATGCTTAGAGAAATGCAAACCTGCTGTTGGAGCTGCTACCGCACCTTCATGCTTTGCGTATATAGTTTGGTAACGATTTTCATCTTCCGGCTCTACCTCTCTCTTGATATATTTTGGTAAAGGTGTTTCTCCAAGTTCCCTTAATTTTCTTCTAAAATCCAAGTATGCACCATCATAAAGAAAACGTAAGGTTCTACCCCTAGAGGTTGTATTATCTATAACCTCTGCCACCAACGTTTCGTCATCACCAAAATACAACTTGTTACCAATACGTATTTTACGTGCAGGATCTACAAGAACATCCCAAAGACGTTGCTCTTCATTTAACTCACGTAAAAGAAAAACCTCTATACGAGCACCTGTTTTTTCCTTGTTACCATATAAACGGGCTGGAAAAACTTTAGTGTTGTTAAGAACCATAACATCACCTTCATCAAAATAGTCGATCATGTCCTTGAACATTCTATGTTCAATTTTCCCGGTATCTCTGTGGATGACCATTAACCTAGACTCATCTCTATTTTCTGATGGATGCTCCGCCAATAATTCTTTTGGAAGCTCAAAATTAAAATTTGATAATTTCATGTAGCTATTTTATTTAGTGTAGCAAATTGCGGCTGCAAATATACAATCTGCAGATAGGCCTTGTCAAGTAAATCCTTAATTATAATTCCTTTATACCAAAACCAAGTTGCTTTAAGTCTTTCCAAAAATCTGGATAAGACTTGGAAACCACTTCCGCATCGTTCACTTTTAACCTTGTTTTCATAGCCAATGGTGCAAAAGCCATTGCCATTCTATGGTCATTATAAGTATCTATAGCGATATCCTCTAGAATACCTACAGACGGTATGATCGTTAAGGTTTTATCTGTTACAGAAATATTTGCACCCAATTTGGACAACTCTGTATTCAACGCCTCTAAACGATCTGTTTCCTTGATTTTAAGGGTATGCAAGCCCGTTAAATGACACCCCACACCAAGACCAAAACAGGTTACTGCTATGGTTTGCGCAATATCAGGTGCGTTGGCCAAATCAAATTCATTCTCCTTAGCTACCTCTTTATCCGTTTTTTTTAGCGTGATGGTGTTGCTACCAAAGGTCGTTTCCACACCAAAAGAAGTATAAATGTCCGCCAGGACACTATCTCCCTGCAGACTTTCTTTTTTATATGCCGATAATGTAATCTCAGTGCCTAATGCCGCAAGGGCACAAATACCATAAAAATATGAGGCAGAGCTCCAATCAGATTCAACCACTAAAGTTGTTGGCGCAACTTTTGCCTTAGGTGTAACTTTAATCAGGTTACCCTTAAAAGAATTTTCCACACCAATTTCGTTTAACAATGCCAAAGTCATTTTTATATAGGGCACCGATGTAATTTTACCGACCAACTCTAATTCCAGTCCGTTTTCTAAACTTGGTGCAATCAATAACAATGAAGAGATATACTGACTGCTTACATTGGCAGGTAGACTCACCTTGTCCTTTACAATACGCTGACCTTTAATTTTTATTGGCGGATATCCTTCATCTTGCACATAGGAGATATCTGCACCTAACGTTTTTAAGGCATCCACTAAAATCTCAATAGGTCTTTCGGTCATTCTTTTAGACCCGGTAAGTATTACTTCTTTTCCTTCTTGTGAGGCAAAGTATCCTGTTAAAAAACGCATTGCCGTACCAGCATGATGTATGTCTACCGTGCCCTCAGAAATTTTTAATCCTTTTGCCATTACCTGGGCATCATCTGAATTAGAAATGTTCTCAATTTTAATATTAGAAAATAACGCGGCCAATAACAAACTTCGGTTAGATTCACTCTTAGAACCTGTTATTGTAATCGTATCGTTAAGCTTTGTATTGGACGGACCTGTCAAGTGAAGTTTCAATGCGTATCGTTTTAAAAATAGAACGACAAATATAAGCCTATTTCAACTTTTTATTGTTGTGATGACGGTCATGATCGCGCTTAGTTTTTAAATCTAACTTTTTATCAAAAGCTTGTTGCAAATCAACACCGGTCTGGTTTGCCAAACACAGTACCACGAACAGAACATCTGCCAATTCTTCGCCCAGATCTTTATTCTTATCCGACTCCTTTTCGCTCTGTTCCCCATAACGTCTAGCAATGATTCTAGCCACCTCTCCCACTTCTTCTGTAAGCTGTGCCATATTAGTAAGCTCATTGAAGTAACGAACGCCGTGTTCCTTGATCCAATTATCTACTGCTAACTGTGCGTTTTCAATGTTCATATAGTTGGTCTTATTTGTTATAAACCAAAAATGACATTAAATTTTCTCTAAAACAATAAAAGATTCATTTTGCCCATTTACCGCCTCGCTAAATAATGTCTTAAGAGCAGTGTAGTAATCTGTTTTATAATGTGCAGAATTCAATTCAAAAGTAAAAAACATATTAAGGCTACCATTTACAATATCAGAAACACTTAGTTTCAACATACCACTATTTGCTGGCAACGTTAAATTTTTGTCCGCAGGCAAAGATTTTAAAGCATACCCTTCTGGAATTTTTAAATTAAGTAAATATTGATATTTTATTGGAAAGCCAAAATCAATGGGATACGTTCTTTCTGAAGAAAGAAATGGATTCTTATCAAAGAATTTAATTACGAACGGATTTAAATAAATATTACCACCTTGAAAACTATTTTCAACTTCAAAATTGAAACGTTCTGTCAATTTCTTATCATCAGTAGCCAAGTTTTTTATTTCATGGGACAAAATATGAAAATCATCAGAAATTTCCTCTTCTAAATCTTGAAGGTACTCCGATTCTTCCGTAGTTGCTAAAACCTTATCTTGCGACGCTTTCATATACCCCATATGGGTTACATCATATATTCCTGTTAGTTTTTCGTTTACTGGGTCTAAATCTATATGAGTCCTAATCAATTGTCCATTTTTAGATTCTGCCACAATATCATACCAATAACTTTCTTTATCAAAATCCATGACCCTACCATAATAATTTAAACAACGATATGGCAACATGCCAAAGGGCATATACTTATCAGTAGCATCTAGCAAATAGGTATCATCACCAATATCAACTTTAGCTATTATATAATTAAAATCATTCATGACAGGATGTGTTTTTTTTGGCAAGCCTCTTTCCCTCGTTGCCATTAACATCATATCTGCTTTAATATCTGCCGCATTCAACAAGTTTATCAATGCAATGTTTATTTCGGCCACATTTCCCTTTTTTTCATCAAAAGCCTTTTTAACCTTATTATCATGCCAAATACCAAATTCTTCATTCCACGTAAAATGACCCTTAACAAAATTATAAATGGCTTTAGCCCTTGTTAACGCATCACCTTCTGTTAACAGCTTCTCATCCACGTTTTTCTCGAAAAAATTCTTTTTACGAAGTTGACTTCCTATATCATTATCAGTTTTAAACTCCTTATCTACATCTTCCCAAGATTTAGTATACTTTTCCACTCCACCATAAAAACTTTTATATTGAGAAAGCTCAAACTCTATCTTACTCCTGTAATTATTTGCGGAAAGCATGAATTCTTCTGACTCTTTAAAAGCCGGAACATTTTTCATAACATATTTAAGGGACTCACAATCACTGGGTTTCCGTGCCCTTGGGAAATTAAAGCATGCCTTCTCAATTGTTGCCTCGTTTACATCTAAGTTCAACTCTCCTTTTAGGCTTCTGTTATACAACCAGTTTCCAGGTATTTTAGCATTAAACTCAGAATATAATTTTGGAATTTTAGACTGAAAACTCCATCCTGTAAAATTGAAGAAAAAAGGCGATTGCATTTCATATTCATATTCTATAATGGATCCCTCTTGAATATTTGGAAAAGTAAATTTTGTACGTATCCATTTTTCGTTAACATCTTCTTCAAAATACTCTTCCTTTTTTAGATAATGTTTTCTGTCACCATTATGTGTCAATGCCTTTATTTTGACTATTTTTTCCTTTTTGTCCTTAGATCTAAATAGGGGTATCTCTATATTAGCATATTCAAAACCCTTTCTATCAATAATTTTTATTTTAGCATGATATTTTGTAATTAACCAGATATAATCGTTTCTAATTTCAAAATGATTATTTCCATACTCATAAAGATATACTGCTGAAGCTTCGGCATCATTTTCATAAGATGTAAATTCTTTTTGAAGTGCTGTTATTTTACCAAATTCTTCATTTCCTTGTGCCACTAACAAGAATGTATTTAAAAGAAAAATTAGGGTACAATGAAAAACATTACCTATGATCAATCTTGGTAAGGTTAAAAATTTTAACTTATACATTATATTAAAAATATGGTTGGTTAAGATTATTTGTTACGCGGTATTAACTATAGAAAATAGCCGTTATACTTTAGATAAAACAACTTTTTCAGCCTGCTTTTCTATAATCTGACGATAGAATTCTCTTAAGGCATCATAGTATTCACTTTTTATTAAAGCATTTTTCATTGTTATACTAGATGATAGCTGCAATACATTTTCCGCAAATGATATTTTAAACATAAAACTCCCAATTCCATTTGGCAAAGCAAACCTTGTATTTTCAGGTAATGATTCTACTTTATAACCTTCTGGACATTTGATCTTTACAAGAAAACGATCCTCCCATGGGTAACCAAAATCTATAGGAAATTCTCGTTTTTTCGACTTAAACGGCGACTCATCCGTAGCCAAATAGAATAAGGGTGAAAAATATAGCTTGTCTCCTACGTCTTCTACACCATCCTCCCAATACAATTCAAAAGATTGGCTAAGTGGTTTAACTGGTTCATCATTATCGGCAATGTTAAAATCTGAAATTTCAATTCCGCTATATTGTTTTTCTAAATCCTCTATATATTTTTCCTCTGTACTAGCTTTATATTTTTCCCTTAACAACATGGCATAGTGTTCAGAAAAACGTTGCTTATTAGACCCTTCTACAGAACCGTCATCATTTATTTTTAATTCTAACATGGTAGTTTCCAATGACCTATTTTTAGGCATTAAATCAACTAGCTGGGCCGTACCATCTTCATTGATTGCCCTACCAAACCAATTTAAATCTCGTAATGGCAGTACATTAACCGCACTATAATCTTCGGTAGCATCAAGCACTTTATACTTATCTCCATCTTTTATACCCGCAATTACATAATTAAACCCATTTAAGGTCGGGAATAACTGCACACCATTATCCCGGGTACTTAATATTATAGGGCTGGCATTAAGGCCTGCATGTTTTAACGCAGAGACCAATATTAAATTAATGTCACCAGAATTACCACTATGGTTTTTATAGGCCTTTTTTACTCCTTCATCTGTGCCAACACCTTGCTTTTTATTCCATTTTATTTTCCTTTTTACAAATTCCAGTACTTTTTCCATACGTGCATCATCACCAGCAATACCGTCCAATTCCGCATCTAGTTCCTCCTCAAAATAATTTTTCTTATTTAATTCGCTTCCAAAAGAATTACTCTCATAAATAGTTTTTACCACATCTTCCCAAGACTGTGCATAATTTTCAAAAATCTGACCCGGAATTTGTAACGAAACAATCTCAAAATTGACCCCTGACCTATAGTTATCTATATTAGATACAAAACTCTCATCTTTTAGTGCAGGTATATTTTTTAGGTTGTACGTAGTCACCACATCATGCGTTCCTACCTGTGTATTCATTTCACGCTTTGTCTGCGGGTTTAGAAGTAAAAATCCCTTTTGTCGTTGATTGAATTTAAAATAATCGAAAATAGACATTGACGCCTTTAATTTTTTTATGGGTACCTCCTCCTGAAAACGAAATTCATCAATACTTTGAATATATGGGGATATAATTTTATACCTATACTCAAGTACACTGCCTACCTTGACATTGGGCATAGTTAATTTTACCTGATTCAAGGATTTGGAATATTCCGATTTAAAAATGCCGTCCTTTTCTAATTTTGACTCAACCACTTTACCATTTTCCATTGTATATGTGGAGCCTTTTACTTTTGATATTGATTCACTATCACTACTTGACCTACTAAGGTTTACAACTTTTGTAGCATAACTAAATCCTTCATTACTATATATTTTTACACGCTCATGAATCTCGGTTACAAGAGATAAACCTGCATTTGAATTATATATGTAATATGTTTTCCTATACTTATACAAGTAGGCTGCAACAGCTGATGAGTCTGTTGCATAAGCTTCTTCCAATAATTCTTCTTTTGAAACCTCACCAAATTCATAGTTTTGAGCATTAATGCAAAAGGAAAAAAACAGTATAAATTGAAAGGTTATGACTTTTTTTAATGACATAGTGGTTGGCTTATTTTTTTAGAATTAATTTTAAATTATCCGATTTTTTTATGGCTCTTCTAAATTCCCTGTATTTATCATACTCCTCTTTAGGGTACTCTCCATTTAAAATTTTTAATTTTCGTGTATAGTGTAATTCTGTATCATTAAGCTTTTCAATAGACATTTCATAATTGCCAAAATCCGTATTAATAGTAACCTTCTCCGGTAAGTCATCAATTTTATAACCAACCGGTAATTCTATAATAAAATCATCATAATCTGTATAACCTCTTGATATCTGAAACGGTAATTTCCTTTCGCGATATCTATCAGGCACAAAATTGCTTACATTAAATGCATTTGGTTTAAAAAATAAATCTTCGCCAATTTTACTGACATATGCTTGGGCACTTAAACTAACTTTTTCAGTAAGCTCAATATTTTCTTTATCATTGGCTATTAGTGATTCCGTTATCTTAAGACCATTTATATTATCCCAATATTCTTTATAGTATTCATCTTTTTCCTTCACGGACATTTGAAGAATAGATGAATGCTGATCATATTGTATTGCTTTGGTAACTATAGACACCTCTGCAGTTAAATCACCATTTGCATTTAGGCGTATCTTTGCCTTTGTTTCTTGTAAATTTTGGTCATTTAAGTATGCTTCTGTATGTTTTATTTTTCCTCCTTCCGGGGTAATTACCAAAACATCCCTATCATCTGTGAAGTCACTTAAAAACCCAAAAGGTATATCTTGGCTCGTGCATTCTAGCCATATATCTCCATCTTCATTAGGTACATTTAATATTACGTGATTACCTTGCATAATGGCAAAATTCTCTTCCATACCAAGCTTAGAAGGGCCGGCATGCACAACACTATAATAAGAAGTTATACCTTGAGATTTTAAAAGTGCTTTGGTATAATTGGTTAATCCTTTACAATCTCCATATTTTACCCGATCAACTTCTTCCGCAGAAATAGGCTGCCAACCTCCTATTCCTAATTGAACAGAAATGTATCTTGTATTATTTTGAACAAACTCATATATCCTTTTTATCTTTTCAAGATTATTGTCAATACCAGCGAGCTCTTTATTAATGAAGTTTAATGTGCTTTGGGGCAATTTATCTCTATTTACCAATAAATTTGAATATTGCCACTTACCCATTGTACTCCAATTATGGGCATAACCATCTACTCCTTCAAGATGAAAGTTTTCCAAAGCTACCAATAGCTGGGGTTCAAAATTTTGAAAAGACGGACTTAACATTTCTTTCTTCTGTGCAGGTACATTTATCATCTCATAATGTACACTTGATTCATTAGATTTTTTCGTGATAGGATACCCTGTAAAATTCTTTTCCTTAAAACGCCATTTTAACTCTTTGGCAATATTCATTTTAAATACGCTTCTTTCCGTACTTACCATGTAATCATCAACTGGAACCCACCTTGGCAAGAAAGCAGTGTTAGGAGTTGTATAGGTATATGAAAAATCTATCGTGTATGGGTATGAGGTTGGCGTATATTGAAAAATCTTGACCCGTGAATCCCCGTAAAGTGTACCTCCGTCCACAGCACTAACATCATGAAAATCTTTCTTTTTAATTTTTTCAATCTCTTTCCCGTCTTCGCCATATACCAATACTTGTATATCGCTAAGTTTGGTATTGGGATCATAAAATGCATATGGTCTTATTGATGACTCACCAGCTTTCTTGAAAATCGTAATTACCCTATGATTTGTTACCTGCATCTTATTCAACGCAGAAACCTCAACAATAGTTTCATCTAGCCTTACGACCGCATTTGCATTTTCCGTTAAAGAATTTTTGATTGTAGTACTTGGATAAGAGACTTGTGCACTAGATATAGTTGTAAATAGCACACTTAAAAATAAAAATAAGCGCATTTGATTGGTTTAGCTGAACAACAATAACGAAAAAATGTTATTTTTCTTACAACAATCGTCCAAAAACCTTAATATCCGATTATTCTTTTTGTCTTGTATCTATCAAAATAGTCACAGGACCGTCATTCAACAAATCCACTTTCATATCTGCCCCAAATTTTCCCGTACCCACTTTTTTGCCCATTTTAGATTCTAAAGTGGTAATAAAAGCTTCATATAAAGGTATGGCCACATCTGGTCTTGCCGCCTTAATGTAGGACGGCCTATTGCCTTTTTTAGTACTTGCATGGAGTGTAAATTGACTAACAACAATAGCATCGCCTTTTGTATCTAACAGTGACGTATTCATTACTCCGTCTTCATAATTGAATATGCGAAGATTTACAATCTTATTCGTAAGCCAATTGATATCCTCCTGTGTATCTTCATTCTCAACACCTATAAGAATTAGTAAACCTTCTTTGATCTCACTTACCTTTTCACCATTTACCGTTACACTTGCCCTGGAAACACGTTGTAATACTGTTCTCATTTTTTATCGTCATGTATATCTACCCTATAATTCTCATCTTCTCCCTTTATCATTTGTAGATAACTATTATACCTGCTCCAAGCAATATCGCCAGTCTCCAATGCATCTTTAACCGCACATTTTGGTTCATCTACGTGAATACAATTATTGAATTTACAATCTTGTTTTAGTTCAAAAAATTCTGGAAAATAATTTCCTATTTCTTCCTTTTCCATATCTACTATTCCAAAACCTTTAATTCCCGGAGTATCTATGATACGAGCATCAAAACTTAGATCAAACATTTCTGCGAACGTAGTGGTATGCTGGCCTTGCAGATGTTGTTCAGATATTTTCTTGGTCTTGATATCCAAAGTAGGTTCAATAGCATTTACCAAAGTAGATTTGCCTACGCCTGAATGTCCTGAAAACATGGAAGTCTTGCCCGCCATCAACTCCTTGACTTTTTCAACATTCTTGCCTGTGCTTGCCGAAATACCAATGCAGGTATACCCAATATTTCGATACAGCGCTGCCAAAAATTTAATTTCGTCCAATTCTTCAGGACGGTAGGTATCCACTTTATTGAACAATAAAATTACAGGAATATCATAGGCTTCCGCAGTAATTAAAAAACGATCTATAAATACCGGATAGGTTGGCGGATTGTTCAACGTTACCAACAGGAATACTTGATCCAAATTAGCCGCAATGATGTGTGTCTGTTTGGACAAGTTGACCGACTTACGAATGATATAATTTTTACGCTCTTCTATTTCATTGATAATACCAATGGTATCATCACCAATGGTCTCTACCTCAAAACGTACTCGATCACCAACCGCAACAGGATTGGTACTTTTAATCCCCTTGATCCTAAATTTTCCTTTTATCCTACAATCGTAGAAATCACCGTCATTTGTTTTAACGGTATACCAACTACCTGTAGATTTATAAACAATTCCTACCATTTACCCAAAATACCTTCCATTTGTACAAAGTAACTGCTTTCAATGCAAAAAATACCATAAATTTGAATTTCAACCGTAGAACATTAAATATTAACCAATTACTTTAAAATGAAAACTATTAAAAAATTTATTCTTTTTGCCTTTTTAATGCTGGCCTCTATAGGTTTTGCACAAGAAACCATTACCAATGAATCTGTAATACAAATGGTAGAACTTGGTTTTGACGACTATATGATCATTGATAAGATCAATACATCAGATGTTAAGTTCGATGCCTCTATTTCAGCGCTTGGAGAAATGAAAAATGCAGGGGTTTCCTCTGAAATTCTTTCTTTGATCATGGACAAGTCCAAACAGAACACTAAATCCAAGACCGGAATTTATTATACGGATGCAAGTGGAGAAGACAAACTAATTCAACCAAGTGTATTTTCAGGCTCCAACTCCAATGCCGTTGCACAAAAACTGGTTTCTGGGTTAATCAATTCAAAAAAGAAAGCGCAATTACCCAAAACACAATCTAACAATGTCATTCGCCAAAGTCAACCGGAATTCACGTTTATTTTTGACCCTAGCGTAACCGAAGTTGATAATATGCAAAATAACCAAGGTAACAATGCTGGTATTTTTAACTGGTGGTTTAGAATGGCAAGTAACCCTAACGAATTTGTTTTGGTGAAACTTACAGTAAAAGAGAAGAAAAACCTTAGAGAGGTTATTACAGGAAAAAGCAGTTGGATCACCAGCAGCAGTGGCATAGACCCTAAATATGCCCTTAATTTTACCATCGAGGAAATTGAAGGTAACAAATTTAAGGTTACACCAGATTCTTTAGAGCCAGGAGAATATTGCTTTATTTACCAAGGTCAGGTTCCACAAGGAAGAGAAAACCAATCTGTGTTTGATTTCTCTATTCAATAGAACAAATTATATGAATTATAACAGGTCCCGATGCTTTTAGTATCGGGACTTTTTTTGTCTACTGATTTTCCTGTAGATTTTTTTAATTGTTTATACTGATTTAAAGGAGAAACCTTTGCTTTCATCATTTTACCTTTTACTTTCACTACGCAAACTTTAATCATTCAAAAAAAACCATCATCATGAAAAAAATTATTTTATTCTGCATTTTATCTTGTCTAACGTCAACCGCAATAACCGCACAAGAGTATAAGGTTATTACCAGTGTAGAATCTATTGTACCTAGCGGATTAGGACGTTCAAGGATTATTGATGCCAATGCAGATAGAGACTATCAAGAATTTTCATCTACCCAAACCGAAGAGGATAACACCAGAAACAAATCTAAACGAAGTGATATTCGCGTTAAGGATTTTGAAGAGACCAAATTGCTCAATTTTTATAATGTAGCAGGTATTCGTTTTCAGAACATTGCAGCCAACGACGCCCTTATTTCATCCAAACTAAGTGATATGGCAAAAAATGGTTGGGAGCTTGTCTTTGTCACCAGTGGTGTAGAGGCCGATGCCGGAAATACTGACGGACAAGGTATATTTATAACCAGGTATATCTTTAAAAGATAAAACTAAAAAACATAAAAAAGCCCGGTGTTTACCGGGCTTTTTATATGCTATCAATTTAAGACTACTCTGCTAAATTAATTTCCACACGTCTATTCTTCTGTCTACCATCTTTATACATATTGGTAGCTATTGGTTTACTTTCTCCATAACCAATTGCTTTTAGCCTTGCCGGAGAAATACCACCATCAATTAAAAACTGTAATACAGCCTGCGCCCTTTGCTCTGATAATTTCTGATTGGTAGCTACAGAACCAATACTATCCGTATGACCTTCAATAGTGAAATTGGCATTAGGATATTCATTTAAAATGCTGATAATATCTACCAATACCGGCGTAGACTCATCTTTAAGTGATGATTTCCCAGTATTGAACAAAATGGTTTTTGCGTATTCGTTCAAAGATTTCTGAACCTCAGCGGTAACTACCGGCTCTGGGCAACCATTGTTTGCCACAGTACCCATTTCATTAGGGCATTCATCATCTTTATCTATAACAGAATCTCCGTCACTATCCGCCCAAGGACATCCATTATTTTCTACTGGTCCGGCCTCATTAATACATTGATCTTCATTATCTAACAAAGTATCACCATCCGTATCCACCCATGGGCAACCATTATTCTCCACTGGTCCGGCTTCGTTTGGACATTGATCTTCATTATCCAAAACAGAATCTCCGTCCGTATCTCCCCAAGGACAGCCGTTATTTTCTATAGGTCCTGCTTTTTTTGGACAACCGTCTTCTTTATTTGGTATACCATCACCATCAGAATCTTTTGGCTGACCGTAATATACCGGTATTTTTAAGCCTGCATACACATCTGCCCCTCTTATTTCACTTCTGGTAAAAGTAGAAATTATTGATCCTGAACCTAGGTAAAATGGACCTGCACGTAAGCCCGCACCAATTTGAAAACCACTATACTGATAGCTGCTTACCGGCAAATAGAAACTGAACCATTTACTTTCAAAACGAGGAGTCAACGAAAATACATTTGCTGTTCTTAGATTATTTTCTCCTGCTGAACGCACTGACAAATCTGTATTAAGATTTAAATAGAAATGATTTTTAATATTCCAATCCGCGTTAAAATGAAGTGCTGTGGGCAAGCCTGCCTTTAGGTCTTCCGTAGCTTGGGTAAATGTATATAAGTTCTGTAAATCTTCAGAATCCTCTATATTGTCATAATCTTCTTGGGTAATGGTATTATTGATGTTGTAGCTATCAATCAATCCGCCCTTATAGGTTACAGCACCTATATCAGTTAAGGAAAGTCCAAGTTTTAATTTGTACTTATTCTTATCTTTCATAACGGTTTTTTCTCCGTTAGCACCCGTTACTAAGTAATCTTCATAATCTGGCCTCCACTCATAAACGAAACCTAGATCAAAACCAAACCCGTTAGCATCTGGCACTTCATAATCATAGTCGTCATTATCATAATCCCCCGATCTACCATAGTATAAATCTCCAGTAGACTCCAAGGTTCCACTGGTTGAATTATCCGGTAAGGTTGCACCATCGGCATCATAATCTATGGTTACATTTTTTCCCGTTACATAGGCATTGCCAAAACCTTGTAAGTATTTTAAGGAAAGACCTCCTTTAAGGAAATGCTGTTCATTGTTCATTAACACTTGAGCATAGGTAAGGCCTATTTCCGCCCAGCCATGACCGGCCGCAAAGAAATCACCCTCGTTCACTAAAAAATCCTGATTCTCATCAATACTGTCATCAAGGTCGTCTATACTTTCCCCGTTAAATTCATTACCCGTAAGTATGGTCCTTGCCCTGGTGAAAATAGCTACAGAGGATTTTTTACCAATATTGAACATGAACGACGGACCCATAATATCCAGATTACCAGAAAAATTATTGTTATCCGTTAAATAGAGGCTGGCATCGGTATCAAATTCAAAATCGCTGCCGGTAAGTTCAGAAAACCCTACACCAACATAATCATTGGCAAAAAAGCCACTTGCCCCAATTAAATTAATATCGGTTTTAAATCTAGAATCGGCTATATTGGCCGGGTTGGCAATTACACCATGTACACCACTACAATTATCCGTTAAAAATCCCACATAAGATTGGGCCTTAGCGGTTAATGCTACCAGTAGTAAAAATGTTGCCACTACTAATTTTTTCATATTTTCTTTGCTTTATTGATTGGTTACAGCCCTAACGCCCCATATAAACCCATATTGCAATACATGTGTACTTTTTCTTACATATGTGATATCTAAAACAAAAAAAGCATCCATTCTCATGGATGCTTTTTTTTATCATTGACTACGGTCTTAACCGTTGACTATCTTCTCTTGGTGGTTGATAGACTCTTGGTGAATAGCTTTGAACATACGAAGTACAAACTCTTCGCTAAGTCCTTTACTTTCCCCTTCTAGAATCATAGCACCTAGAATTTGATTCCATCTGTTAGATTGTAGAACGGCAACGTTCTTCTGCTTTTTAAGCTCACCGATACTATCCGAAACTTTCATTCTTTTACCTAAAGTCTCGATCAATTGATTGTCAATAACATCAATCTGTGCTCTTAAATTACTAAGCTGTGCGTTGTACTCTGCCTCTGGATCACTCTCTTTTCTAATCTTAAGGTCTCTCATGATCTGTACTAATTTATCTGGAGTAACCTGTTGTGCGGCATCACTCCAAGCATTATCCGGATCATGGTGAGTTTCGATCATCAGTCCGTCGAAATTAAGATCTAAAGCGGTCTGAGAAACATCAAAGATCATATCTCTCTTACCTGTAATATGCGATGGATCGTTAATTAATGGTAAGTCTGGAAATCTATTCTGAAACTCGATCGCCATTTGCCATTCGGGTATATTTCTATACTTGGTTTTCTCATACGTAGAGAACCCTCTATGAATTGCCCCTAACTTTTTAATACCTGCAGTATGCAATCTCTCTATACCACCTAACCATAAAGCTAAATCTGGATTTACAGGATTCTTCACCAATACAATTTTATCAGTACCTTCAAGAGCATCTGCCAATTCTTGCATAATGAACGGACTAACGGTTGATCTTGCTCCAATCCACAACAAATCTACATCATGCTCCAAAGCTAATTCTACATGTGCACGGTTAGCCACCTCTGTAGCAGTTTTCATACCTGTTTCCGCCTTTACTTTTTGAAGCCATTTAAGCCCCAAAGCTCCTACACCTTCAAAATTTCCTGGGCGAGTACGGGGTTTCCAAATACCTGCTCTGTAAAAATTTACATCGGTATCTTTTAGGGAGTGTGCTATACCCAACACTTGCTCCTCTGTTTCCGCACTACATGGCCCTGCTATTACTAGTGGATGGTCAAGGTTTAAATCATCCAACCATGTTCTCATTTGTTTTGAATTTTCCATTTTTACTTATTCTATTTCTTGTTTAACGGTATTTCTTTTTAATATTCCTTTGATCTTATTCGTATTATTCATTTCATTATAAATGCCCTCGTAATCATCTTTCAGCAGCAATTCCTTAAACGCCGTAAGATTCTGAATGTACTCTTCTAAAGTTTCTACTACATTCTCTTTATTCTGTTTGAAAATAGGGGTCCACATGGCTGGTGAACTTTTTGCCAAACGCACCGTACTTTCAAATCCACTACCCGCCATATCAAAAATATCGCGCTCGTTCTTTTCTTTCTCTATCACCGTTTTACCCAACATAAACGAACTTATGTGCGATAAGTGAGATACGTAAGCAATGTGCTTATCGTGAGCAACAGGGTTCATATATCTTATACGCATACCTATTGCCTGAAAAACCTTTAATGCCCTTTCTTGAAGCTTAAAGGCAGTTAACTCTACCTCACAAATAATATTGGTCTTGTCTTTGAACAAATCATGTATTGCCGCTGACGGACCAGAATACTCTGTACCGGCAATTGGGTGACACGCTAAAAAGTTTCTTCTCTTAGGATGATTCTCCAATACCTTGCATATCATTGATTTAGTTGAACCCACATCAAAAACCACGCAATCTTCATGGACGGCATCCAATATTTTCGGAAGCTCGATAACCATAACATCTACCGGTATACTTACAATGACCATATCTGCCAATTGTAAATCTTTATAGGTGGCTTTTTGATCTATAATGCCCAAGGACAATGCCTCTTCCAAATTTGATGCGTTAGATTCTATACCATACACGGTAACATTGTCAAAAGCGGACTTTATATCCTTTGCCAAAGAACCTCCTATTAAACCGATACCTATTACAAATACATTCATCACACTAAAATCTTGCGATTGCTTCTTTTATTTTATCTTCTGAAATACATAGCGAAAAGCGAATATAGCCTTCACCATTACTACCAAATATGGTTCCTGGTGTAATGAACAAATCTTTATTGTACAATATGTTATCTATAAAATCTTCTGATGCAGCGCTACCTTCCGATAATTTTGCCCAAACGAACATACCTACAGCTTTACGATCATACGTACAGCCTAATAAATCTGCCAACTTATAGATCAACTCTCTACGGGCACCATATACTTTGGTCAATTCTTCAAACCAATCATCACTACTTTCAAGTGCTGCAATGGCTCCCTTTTGTATACCGTAGAACATGCCGCTATCCATATTACTTTTCACCTTTAAAATAGCATTGATATGATTCTCGCTACCCAAAACAAAACCAACACGCCAACCTGCCATGTTAAATGTTTTGCTCAATGAATTAAGCTCTAAGCAAACCTCTTTTGCATTAGGTATACTTAATATACTTGCCGGTTCAGCATTTAAAACAAAACTATAAGGATTGTCATTTACCAAAAGTATTTCATGCTTTTGAGCAAATGCCACCATCTTTACAAACTGTTCTTTTGTAGCCGTAGCACCAGTTGGCATATGTGGATAACTTAACCACATGACCTTTACTTTAGATAAATCTTGCTTTGCAAGTTCTTCTAAATCTGGAAACCATCCATTATCTTCGGTCAGATCATAATATGTAGGTACTGCACCTACCAATTTCGTAACCGATGTATATGTAGGATAACCAGGGTTTGGAATTAATACCTCATCGCCTTCATTTAAAAATGCAAGGCTAATATGCATAATACCCTCCTTTGAGCCCATTAAGGGTAAAATCTCGGTATTTGGGTCAGCATCAACACTGAATTTCTTCTTATAGAAATCTGCGATAGCTGCTCTCAACTGTGGCAAACCTTGGTAGCTTTGGTATTGATGGGCACCGTTTTCAAGTACAGAATTCTGTATAGCTTTTAATACTTCTGATGACGGAGTAAGATCAGGGCTCCCAATACCCATATTTATAATAGGCTTACCTTCTGCCATTAAACCGCGTACTTCTCTCAACTTTTTTGAGAAGTAGTATTCCTGTACGGTATTTAACCTTTCAGCGGTACGTATCATTGTCTTACATTTTTATATTCACCCAAAATCTTAAAGTCCTCTGCCATGATGTTCAATAGACTTTTAGCCTTTGTAAAATCTGCATAATCAGCAAAAGTAACATCCACAAAAAATGCATATTTCCATGGTGTTTCTATTACTGGCAACGATTGTATTTTGGTTAAATTCAATCTACAATCGCTCATAACATTAAGCACTGCCGCTAAACTTCCCCTTTTATGGTCGGTTAAAAACCGTAAAGAAGCCTTGCTTATTTCCGCCTGGGGCAACGCATCGTTTTTTGTTTTTACAATGATAAAACGAGTAGCATTATTTTGAATGGTTTGTATGTCGTTCGCTACGATGTCCAACCCATATAATTCTGCAGCTACATTTGGTGCAATGGCGGCTACATGCTTTAACTTTTGCTCTTGTATACGCTTTGCCGTTTCAGCCGTATCAACATCTTCCACGAGTTTAATGTGCGGATATTGCCTAAAATATTCCTTACACTGCAACAATGCCATGGGGTGAGAACTTATTTCTGTAATATCTTCGATTTTCTGCCCTTTCAACACCATTAAATTATGATGGATGTTCAGGTAATACTCACCTATTATATGTAGGTTGTTATGATTCACCAATGCATAATTTGGGATAATGGAACCTGCAATGGAATTTTCAATAGCCATAACGCCCTGATCCGCTTCTTTAGACAACAACTTATCTACCAAAGCATCAAAAGAAAGGCATTCTATTAATTCAATATCATCACCAAAGCAATCTTTTGCTACTTGGTGGTGATTACTGCCCTTTATTCCTTGTATGGCTATTTTCAGACTCACTTTACTCAGTTTTAATCAAAAAAAAAAGTTCCGACGTATATCGGAACTTAGATTCTATTTTATATTTAAAATATACTACAACAGTTCCGTACCTCTTTTAAAAAAGAAGTAAAAATAAAAACCGTTCCAGAAATATTGTTTTGTCATTGTTCTTGTAATCTTTGGCTAATGTAGTAATTATATTTAAATATGGCTGTTTTGAACTTTATTTTTTTATAAAATTCAATTTCTATCTCAAAAACTGAAGGTTTTGTGTTAAAATTATGTCTATGGTCTACCACCTGAGTGCCACCCCAAGCCCATTAGAATTTCCTACAGGAACCAATCTAAATGTGGTGGTTTTATCAAATTGTTTATTGTAAGACAATATAGCTCGCTTTCTAGATTTATTGGCGCTATTTAAATATATAACTCCCACTATTGCACCTGCCAAACCTCCCGCTAGCGGACCAATAGCGTTTTTTGCCCTATCCCGATTTGTTAAGGTCGGGTCATCATTTAATAATTCAGTTGTTGCCCAAAAAACACCTACAAATTCACCTGCCAAAGCAATTCCGGCAACCACATCTTTTGTATTTGCCTTTTTCCAATGTGCATAAACTTCTTCATTTTTTGAAAAAATACTTTTTACTTCTTTCCTTGTAATTTCTTTATCATCTTGATAATACTCCATACCCCACATTGTAGGAAAGGCTGTAATTTCTTGGGCAGAAACATTTACAGCTATTGTTAACAATATAATTAAACAACATTTTAACCTCATAACATTTACTTTAAATTTGATAATCTTAATAGCGTTAAAAATTTATTTTAATTGTGTGTTGGACTGATAATAAAAAGGTATAGACCATGTAAATTCTTTTACAGCACCCAACGTTTTAGTGACCAGCAAAATATTATTGCCGTTCTTAAACAACTCTTTATCTATAAAGCCTACAATACCTAACTGCTCTGATACTAGATGATTTTTCTTTAGAAAATTGATATTTAAAAGAACGCCATTGAGCATAACCTGATGATACTTTTCATAACACTCAAGATTAAACTTTCTACGTTGCACCCTATTTTCATCGCTACTAAAATTCTCCTTTTCAATAAACTCTCCACAGGTGTTTTTTTGATAATTTCGTTCATGATGAAAAATAGGAATAAACAACTTAACCGTTTCTCCTTCTATTATATCTGATTGTATTTGCGGAGTTAATAAAAAGGACTCATTTATATCTTGATTTTCATAGTAACTTAAATGCATTTTTTGCACATCATAACTATCAGGTTTTATTAGATGGAAAATATTAGTATCCTGAATTTTAACAACGGCAACACACATTCCGGAAAGAAAAAATAACAATATTAAATATACTAAGGATTTTTTCTTTTTAAAGTTCGACCCAAAAACCATAGATACCTGCAACAAATTACGGTACAAAGGACCATAGGTAACCATAGAGGAGAGTTTAACAATTTTGAACATCCAAGTTTGAACCCAAACATTACTTTTTAATTGTTTTAAGTTTCCTATAATGTTAAAAATAAAACTTATTCCCAGTAATAAAATGACTATAAAAATTGGAATTAGAAGTATATAACTTGGTACATAATCTATAAACAAATTAAATAATAGCATATACAGGCTTAGAAATACTGACAAATAAGAATATATCAAAAGAATGGTGAATGCGGCCGAAAAAATAACGCTACACAATTCATCTACTTTCTGTATGGTATCTTCTTGTTTTGGCAATATGGCCAAAATCTTTTCCGTATAAATTTTGGAGTATGCGCTGTCTTCTACACTATAGTCCGGAAATACGGAATTTAATCCTACCAGTCCAATCCAATAGGCGCGTAAAAAGAAATGAATTACAAACATGGCTACCAATATACTTATGGCTAGTAAACCCATAAAAACAATAAAATATCCATAGATATACTGCTCAACAGGTAATAGATCTATGTATTTATTTGTTGCCCATTCTATTAACCCAAATAACTGAAACGTACCATAAATGGCAATTGCAGAAACTAGTAATTCTGCCTCCCAGCTTTCTTCCTTTAGTCGTTGTAGCCATGTAATGTTCTTTTTAGTCTCTGCAACTGGTGTGGATTCTGAAGGTAAGCTCATCTGTAAACTGTAGTCTCAATGGTTGGTGAGACTAATATACTCTTTCTTTAAATCTTAAAAAACATTAAAGCGCTAAGAATCAACCTCATCAAAAAAGCAATCGATTACAACATCTAGGTCCTCTTGTATTTTAGGGTCGGTACTATTTATAAGAATTGAAAACACCATTTGCTCTTTTGGATACACGAAAAAATTGGAGTAACCACCTACGCCACTGCCCACATGCCCAAAGAACTTTCGCCCCTTAGCATCTTCACTCACCTGCCAACCTAAACCGTAGTAGGTAGAATTGCCATCTAAGTGTTGTGCGGTTAAAAATTGATTTAAAACAGCATCGTTTATATTCACTTTTCTATCTAAAAATGCTTGTCCGAATTTTGCAACATCTTCTGATGTAGAAAGATAACCACCACCTGCCAACTTGTAAAAATTATCAACAGGAACAGCCTTTCTAAACCCCATTACCCCTTTTGTATAAAATGTGGTTACCTGGTTTTGTTCTTTTGATGTAGCTATATCATTGACCTCTGTACCAGTTACTCTTAAATCCTCATCCAAATGACGTTCAGGACAGAACGTTTTCTGCATCCCTAACGGATTCAAAACTGTTTTCTGAACATATTCCTCAAAGGGAATTCCGCTTGCTTCTTGCATTGCGGCAGATATCATTACCCAATCAAAGCTATTATACAGGTATTGGGTACCTGGCTTAAAAACCAATGGGTCATTCTCCAAAATAGACAAACTGTCCTTTATCCCAAAAGGCTTGTTCAAAGCAAATTCTTTGCCTTTATATACGCGAATACCTGCGGTGTGACTTGCCAATTGGCGAATAGTGAAATCCCACTTTTTCTTGAGATAATGAGGCAAATAGGTATAGAAAGATTCGTCTAATGAGATTACTCCTTCCTGAACCATATAGGCCAGTGCAGTAGCCGCAATTGGTTTTGATACACTTGCAATTCTAAATATGGAATTTTTAGGGTCTACATATTGTTTAATATCAACATCGGCATACCCATAGCCTTTTTGGAAAATGGTTTTTCCCTCTTTTAAAACCGTAATTGCCAATCCTGGAAATTTATCACTGGCGAACATATCTTGCAAAAGGGCATCCGCTTTCACTAATCCTGTTAAAGTAGGGTCATCACCCAACACCCTTTTAGCAGCGAATACATTTTTAAGATATTTTAAAATGGGATTCATTCCACAAAAATCAATCGTCCGTTATACAATTCTTCCACTTCTACTGTTGCCGGTCGGTTATAACTTTGCAAATCTCCCGTTCCTCTTAATACACCAGTTAGACTTTGTTGCGGATTCACTAAAATATCATTTGAACCTCTATGATTTATAGCTACCCGTTCAGCAACTAACTCTTCCGCCTCTATTCTTGAATCGCCTGCTGCAATATTGATACTTAAACTTTCTGCAGTGCCTTTCAACTTAAAATAGGCAATACCGTTTACCGTTAAACTTAATGAGGTTACAGCTACCTCTAAATTAAATTCCCCATCTGTGGTTTCGGCCTCAGGAACATTAAAGCTTTCTGACAACAGACTTAGGCTATCAAAAGCCAAAACGCCATCGCTCCTAATAGGAAATCCTGTACTGCTGCGTATACTGATTAAATTTGGCGTTGTAACGTATACGGTAGTCGTCGCATAATCTCGCACATAATTACAATCGTTCGTATCGGTCAACAATAAACGACCATCTTCCACAACAGCTGAAACCTCATTTCTAAGATTCTCACCGGTTTCTATTTCTACCTTTTGGGTGTCTCCTTGTTTTATAACCAAAGTGATATTTTCAAATACGGTAATGGCAGTAAAATTGTCTACCATAACCTCTTCTCGTACTATATCACCCGTACTCTGAAAACAATCGGAAGCATTTTCTGAATCGCAAGAAATACATATGAACAACAACACTAACATAGAAGATAAGGTCAAAAGTCTTTGCCCACCACCTAACGATTTAAAGTCTATTTTCTGTTTTCTATTTTCTAACATCATATTTCTACAATCGTATTCCTATTCCGAATTCTACCGCTTCTGCCTTTGCGCCGTGAGACTTTAGGGTTACCGCCCCAAAAACTTTATCTCCAAAATAGCGCTTTAACCCTACACGCAAATATGTGCGCCCTTCAAAATCGAATGGATAATACACATAGTATCCGAATTGAGAGATCACCGACATTTCATTAATGAACAGTTCATGACCCGCAAACACCCCTACCCTTTTATAATCATCATCGGCATCTACATTATTCTCTGGAAAAGCAATACTCTGATACCGTATTAATTCTTTCAAGAAATTAGAAAAATATACATCTGTACCTAATTGTAGGGCACTTTTTCTACCCACTCGTTTATCGGCATATGCAGAGAGTACAGCAAAGCCATACTGGCCGGAATCGATGACATCACTTTCGTTCACCCCAGCCCTCAAGGCAAAATTATAACGTAACGCCTCGGTTACTTTTTCTTTTTCGCGGTGTACATATTCAATTTCCTTACCTCCATCTAAATCATACACAAAACCGGCATTAAAAGCCAAGGTATTTGTAGAGGTATTCGGCGCCCTAAAATTAGCGTTGGAATAATGGATAATTGAGATACCTGTCTTAAAACCCAGTCCTTTAAGAATATTTTCTTTATGATAGTTCAGCATTAAATACGTTGAACTTAAAAGGTCAGAGCCATATGCATTGTTTCTAAAATTGGTTTCTTTATCATAAGGGTTGGTGGCGTAAGAAATACCCTGACCTATACGAAACTGCATATTACGTCTAAAAAAATAAAAATTATAGTGCGCATACAATCCGTAATTATCCCCTAGCGTACTGTTATTTGAATTTTGATAAATAAAAGAAAAGCCTAAATCGGGATAATTATATAACTCCTCCCATGCTTCGGCTCCGTAGGTTTTTCGATTATAGCTCAATATAACTCCACCAGGATGTGAAGTAATTAAATGAGATATATCTGGATTATGCAGCATGATGGAACCATAAAACTGGTTGGCATCAAGCGTGTACTTTTTTTTCTCAGAAGCTTCTTGTGCAAAACAGAAACTTACGGATAGTATTACAATGGTTAGAAACTTGAAATTCATTGAGGGCAAAAATAAGTACTAAGTACGAAGTAAAAAGTACAAAGTACAAAGTTCTTTCCTACAAACTAAAAAAGCGCTTCCGCTATCGCCTTAATATTATCAGATTTGCCCATAGAATAGTAATGTAAAACAGGCACACCGGCTGCTTTCAGTTCTTTAGATTGTTGTATTGCCCACTCTATACCTACCTTACGCACATCTTTATTTGTAGCACAACCATCTACAGCATCTATTAAATCTTGAGGTAAATCAATTCTAAAAACCTGTGGCAATAACTGTAAGTGTCTTTTTACAGCAAGTGGTTTTATTCCCGGAATAATAGGCACGTTAATTCCCATTTCCTTTGCAGCTTCAACAAACTCAAAATACTTTTTATTATCAAAGAACATCTGCGTAACCACATAATCTGCACCGGCATCGACCTTTTCTTTCAATCGCTTTAAATCCGATTGTAAAGACGGAGATTCCAAATGCTTCTCCGGATAACCCGCAACACCAATACAAAATTCACTTGAGTACTCGCTCTCTATGGTCTCATGCAAATATTTACCACAGTTTAAATCCTGTATCTGTTTTACCAAATCTATGGCATACGGGTGTCCGCCTTCGGTTGGTACAAAATACTTCTCCTCGCTACGAGCATCGCCACGCAGAGCCATTACGTTTTCAATACCCAAATAATGACAATCTACCAGCATATACTCGGTCTCTTCCTTTGTAAAACCTCCACAGATAACATGCGGTACCGTATCTACATTATATTTATGTTGAATAGACGCGCAAATACCCACGGTACCTGGTCTCATACGTGTAGTTTTCTTATCTAAAAGCCCCTCTTTTTTAATATAAATAGTTTCCTCTCGCGATGTCGTTACATCAATAAACGGAGGATTAAATTCCATTAACGGATCAATATTATTATACAATTCCTGAATATTTCGCCCTTTAACCGGCGGTACAATTTCAAAAGAAAAAAGTGTTTTTCCCTGTGCGTTGGTAATATGGTCTGTTACTTTCATAAGCCCCCTAGCCCCCCAAGGGGGAACTTTTACTCGGGTATTTTTAATTATCTAATAATTTATTTAACTATTTGAGTATAACTCAATTTACTATTTTGCCTCCAATTTTCATTATTAATCAACTGCATATGCTTTTTATAATATGAAAATATTACCCCCTATGGGGGCTAGGGGGCTTCTACTATATTTGGCGCCAGCCATTTCTCAGCTTCTTCGAAAGACATTCCCTTACGATCGGCAAAATCCTTTACTTGATCTTCTTTTATTTTACCAAGTCCGAAATAACGTGCTTCAGGATTTCCAAAATAATAGCCACTTACCGATGCCGCTGGCCACATGGCCAAACTATCCGTTAATTCCACCCCAATAGTTTCCTTAACCTTTAGTATTTCCCAAATGGTCAATTTCTCTAAATGATCTGGACAAGCAGGATAACCCGGTGCCGGACGAATACCTTTATATGATTCTTTGATCAAATCCTCATTGCTCAAATCCTCATTTGAGGCATAACCCCAATGTTGGGTCCTTACCTCTTTATGTAAATATTCTGCAAATGCTTCAGCCAAACGATCTGCCAATGCCTTTACCATAATAGAATTGTAATCATCAAGATCTTTCTCATACTGTGCTGCCAATTCTGCCGTACCAAAACCTGTGGATACACAGAAACAACCTATATAATCTTGCTTACCAGACTCTTTAGGGGCAATGAAATCTGCCAAGGCATAATCTGCAACACCTTCTCTACGCTCCAATTGTTGACGTAAGGTTCTAAAAATAGCCCCCTTTCCCCCAAAGGGGGCAACACTGGATAATAAATTCTCTTGTTGAGAAGAATCTTGATTGACGAAAACTTCAATATCATCGTCATTAATAGAATTTGCAGGGAATAATCCGAAAATACCTTTTGCCTTTAATTTCTTCTCAGAAATTATCTTGTTCAGCATCTCTTGAGCGTCTGCGAATAAATCGGTTGCTTGTTCTCCAACAACCTCATCGGTCAATATGGCAGGGTATTTACCATGTAGTTCCCAACTTCTAAAAAACGGGGTCCAATCTATATATGGCACTAAAATATTTAAATCTAAATCTTCTATAACTTGAATACCTAGTTTATTCGGTTTAACTATTTCTGAAGTTTTCCAATCTATTTTAAACTTATTTCTACGTGCCGCTGAAATAGGCTTATAGGTTTTACTAGATGACCTGTTCAAGAACTTTTCCCTAAACACATCATAATCATCCTTTATACTTTTCTTATAACCTGTAGCCGTCTCTTTCTGCAACAAATCGCCTACCACCGTAACCGCCCTAGAAGCGTCATTTACATGAACTACAGCCTCTTTATATTGCGGGTCTATTTTTACCGCCGTATGTGCCTTACTTGTTGTCGCCCCACCAATCAACAACGGAATCTTGAAATTTTTACGTTCCATTTCCTTTGCCAAATGCACCATTTCATCCAATGAGGGCGTAATCAATCCGCTAAGTCCAATAATATCCACATTGTGCTCAATGGCGGCAGCAATAATTTTTTCTGGCGGCACCATCACTCCCAAATCAACAATCTCATAATTGTTACATGCCAGAACAACACCCACAATATTTTTACCAATATCATGAACATCGCCC
The DNA here is from genome assembly GCF_045057105.1 of Maribacter sp. LLG6340-A2. Lineage (GTDB taxonomy): Bacteria > Bacteroidota > Bacteroidia > Flavobacteriales > Flavobacteriaceae > Maribacter. The sequence goes on from NZ_CP159332.1 coordinate 891,736, forward strand.
TTTACCGTCGCCATTAATATTTTTCCGGGAGCCCCCTCCGCCCCCAAGGGGGGAACTACCAATTGTTCGTGAATTTTCTCTAATACTTGATTAAGGTTCCCTAAGACTTCATCATTGGTAAAACGTAGAACCGTATATCCTTCTGCTTCTAACCAAGCAGTTCTTTCTGCGTCACTATCCTTATTTTCCGGTAATTGATGTATAGAACCATCAACTTCCACAATTAAGTTCTGCTTTAAACAAATAAAATCGGCAATATAGCTTCCTATAATATGTTGCCTCCTAAACTTAAACCCACCTAAATTCTTATTACTTAATGCATTCCACAACATTTTTTCTGCAGTAGTTGGCTGATTACGCATTCTGGAAGCGTGCTCTTTTAGCAATTTATACATTACAGGATTAGCAGTTTTCCAATGTTGCTCCCCCTTTGGGGGTTGGGGGGCTGCTTTTAACTTTTCTTCCTCAATATAGGGTAATAAATATGCTACCGCTTTCTTCATTACTCGGGCAGATTTCACTACTTGTGGCAAGAACATTTTTCCACTTCCGAATAAATCGCCTACCACATTCATACCTGTCATTAGATTCCCTTCTATGACTTCAATTGGTTTATCTGCAGCAACTCTAGCTTCCTCTACATCTTCAATGATATACTGATCAATACCTTTTACCAAGGCTCGGGTAATACGTTCTTGTAAAGGCTCTTCTCGCCAAGACAAATCAATTTTACTTTCTTTTGTTTTCCCTACTACAGATTCCGCAAAATCGAGCAAACGTTCTGTTGCATCATCTCTTCTATTTAGAATAACATCTTCTACATGTTCCAATAGATCTTTGGGAATATCATCGTAAACCTCTAACATACTAGGGTTCACAATACCCATATTCATACCTGCTTTTATAGCATGGTATAAAAAAACCGAGTGCATTGCTTCACGCACAGGGTTATTCCCCCTAAACGAAAATGACACGTTACTCACTCCGCCACTTACGCTTACATGTGGTAGGTTTTCACGCACCCATCTTGTTGCTTCAATAAAATCGATGGCATTTAATTTATGCTCATCCATACCCGTAGCAACAGGAAAAATATTCAAATCGAAAATTATATCTTCTGGCGCAAAATTGACTTTGTTCACCAAAACGTCATACGAACGCTTTGCAATCTCAATTCTACGCTCGTAAGTATCTGCCTGTCCAACTTCATCAAAAGCCATTACTATGACAGCGGCACCATATCTTTTTATCAGCTTGGCATGATGTATAAATTGCTCCTCACCTTCTTTTAAGCTAATGGAATTTACCACACATTTTCCTTGAACTACCTGTAGACCCGCTTCAATGATTTCCCATTTAGAACTATCTATCATTATAGGTACACGAGAAATATCCGGTTCAGAAATAACAAGATTCAAAAACTTGACCATGGCTTCCTTACCATCGATCAGACCATCATCCATATTAATATCAATGACCTGTGCTCCATTCTCCACTTGCTCTCTTGCAACCGCCAATGCCTCCTCAAACTTCTCCTCCTTTACAAGACGTAGAAACTTTTTAGAACCTGCAACGTTTGTGCGTTCCCCAACGTTTATGAAGTTCGTTTCGGGAGTGACTATTAGGGGTTCAAGACCTGATAATTTCAGGTACTTAGTTGTCGGTTGACCGTTGTCAGTTGATGGTTTTTTTGAAATACTTCCAGACATTATTTGGTCTTTTTATAATAATTTATAAACCCATTGATGAGTTTTTTGCATTTTAAAATTTGCCTCGAAATCGAATCAAAATCTTCTTTAATCAAATATTGTTGATCTAACGCGATGAATAACTGAGTTTCCAGTTCATATAAAGAACCTCTAGAAATATGTAAAAACTGAATAGTATCTGCCGAAGTCCTTCTCCCACATCCCTCTGCTATATTCGATGGAACAGATACTGCACATCTACGTATTTGATTTGTCAACCCATACATTTCTACTTTAGGAAATTGTTGAGAAACTTTATATACTAAATTCGCTAAAACCCTGGACTCTTTCCACACTTCTAATTCTGTATATTCCATTCAGTTATAATTCACTGACAACCATCAACCGACAACTGTCAACTTTCTAGGTTCAAAATTTCCCACAACCTCAGCTATTGCCGTAATATGTTCCGGAGTGGTTCCGCAACAACCGCCTACTATATTTACTAAACCTTTTTCTGCGTATTCTTTTATTTGTTCCGCCATTTGCTCGGGAGTTTCATCGTATTCTCCAAAGGCATTTGGCAAACCTGCATTGGGGTGTGCCGAAACGGCATGTTCACTTTTGGTTGATAACACCTCTAAATGTGGCACCAATTGATTGGCTCCCAATGCACAATTGAAGCCGACCGATAAAATAGGAATATGAGAAATGGAAATTAAAAATGCTTCAGCCGTTTGTCCTGATAATGTTCTTCCAGAAGCATCGGTAATGGTACCGCTTACCATGATAGGCACATCTATATTTCGCTCTTCCTTTACTTCTTCAATAGCGAATAGAGCCGCCTTTGCGTTCAATGTATCAAAAATGGTTTCAACCAATAAAATATCCGAACCACCATCTAATAATGCTTCAACCTGCTGCTTATACGCTATACGCAATTCATCAAAAGAAATAGCTCTGTAACCTGGATCGTTTACATCTGGAGACATGCTTGCCGTTTTGTTGGTAGGACCTATACTTCCAGCAACGAACCTGGGCTTGTTCGGTTCTTTCTTCGTAAACTCATCGGCTACCATTTTTGCGATACGTGCCGATTCGTAATTGAGCTCATATACCAAGTCTTCCATAAAATAATCTGCCATGGCAATAGTTGTACCCGAGAATGTATTGGTCTCAACGATATCTGCTCCTGCTGCAAAATACTTACGGTGAACGTCTGCAATTGCTTCTGGCTGGGTTAATGACAATAAATCATTATTGCCCTGCAATGGGTGTTCCCAATCTTTAAAGCGCTCTCCCCTAAAATCTTCTTCGGTAAACTTATAGCGTTGTAGCATAGTACCCATGGCACCATCCAATATTAAAATACGCTCTTTTAAAATTTCTTTTATATCCTTCATTTTACGCTGTAACAAATTTTATGTTCGCTTTAAAATATATGTGATACCAAGTAAGGAAAGGAAGGAAAAATGTTCTTTCTTTAGTTATCTGTCCTTTTTAAACAGGATAGAATGTAGCACCTTCTTTTCCATTGCGGAAAGGGTTGCCAAGGTTTCACAGGGTCTAGTCCCTCCGCCTTTCTTGATAACAGTTCAAATTATTCAGGAACGAATTGCAAAGTAACGGTACTACCCGTTCTTAACCAAAACTTCAATAGGTTTTTTAGCCCACGAATTTTTAAAAAATTGTAATAAAAAAAGCCTCCGTACGCCAAAGCATCCGGAGGCGGTACTAACCAAATAATAAAATTATGCTATACTTTGTACTACTTCTTTCTTCGCTACTTTTTTGGAGCCATCGAATCCTTCTACACCTCCAACGGTCGTATATTTCATTACAAAACGTTTTCCAGGGTTGATTTGTTGATAAGCATACTGGCACATTACGGCTGCTTCATGGAAACCTGAAAGTATCAATTTCAGCTTACCCTCATAGGTGTTTACATCACCAATAGCATATACGCCCGGTATGTTAGTCTGGTAATCTTTTGCATTATTTACCTTAATGGCATTTTTCTGAATCTCTAAGCCCCAATCACCTATAGGACCTAATTTTGGAGACAGACCGAATAACGGAATGAAATTATCTACCTCTAAATAGGTATCTTCTTTTTCCTTATCGTTATGTTTAATAACTACCGCCTTCAACTCATTTTCTCCATGAAGCTCTTTTACCTCCGCTTTAGTTATCAATTTAATCTTACCAAGCTTTGCCAATTCAGATGCTTTTTCAACGGAATCCAATGCGCCTCTAAACTCATCTCTTCTATGCACCAATGTCACCTCAGAAGCTACATCGGTCAAAAAAATTGCCCAGTCCAAAGCCGAATCTCCACCACCTGCAATCACCACTTTTTTGTCACGGTATACTTCTGGATCTTTGATCATGTAAGAAACACCCGTATCCTCAAAGTTTACAATATTAGAAATGGGCGGTTTTCTTGGTTCAAAAGACCCCAATCCACCAGCAATAACTACAACAGGGGCATTGTGCTTAGTCCCTTTATTGGTGGTTACCACAAATGAACCATCTTCTAACTTATCTAGAGTTTCCGCTCTTTCGCCCAAAGTGAATCCTGGTTCAAAAGGTTTGATCTGCTCCATTAAGTTATCTACCAAAGTACCTGCCAGTATTTCTGGAAATGCCGGAATATCATAAATAGGTTTCTTAGGATAAATCTCTGAACACTGCCCACCTGGTTGTGGTAGTGCATCTATTAAATGCGTCTTTAACTTTAACAATCCTGCTTCAAACACCGTGAATAATCCGGTTGGTCCCGCTCCTATGATGAGCATATCTGTTTTAATCATAATCTTCATTTTAGTAAAAAGTTATTGATATTCAGTACTAACTTGACATTATACCATACAACTACTTTTTAGCTTCTTTTTAATTACACTTAGTCTCTATACTTTTCCTTTACTGGTACTCTTTACCTATTACTTAGTACTTTGTACTTAATACTATTTACTCAATACTGCCTACTTCGCTCAACCTGACATTCTCCTTTGAATACTGGTTGGTTGCCTCTGCCAGTGCGTCACGATGTTTAACTACTTCGCCAATGATAATAATCGCCGGATTCGATAGTTTTTCTTTCTCCACTACATCTATAATAGTATCGATAGTTGCAACACCCACTTTTTCGTTGTCACGTGTTCCATTTTGAATAATGGCGATCGGCATATCCGCCTTACCTTCTCCTTTAAACAACTCTACTATTTGAGGGAGTTTTGACATACCCATTAAAATGACCACCGTAGCACTGCTTTTTGCCGCTAGAGCAACATCGGCAGATAAGTTATGTTCTTTGGTGGTACCTGTAATTACCCAAAAACTTTCTGACGAACCTCTTTTGGTCACCGGTATATTTTGATATGCGGGCACACTTAGGCTTGAGGAAATACCAGGCACCATGGCAACTTCTAATCCGTGAGATGCGGCATATTCCATTTCTTCCGAACCGCGACCGAATACAAAAGGATCTCCGCCTTTTAAGCGCACCACATGTCCCGCAGATTTTGCCCTACTGACAATAAGCTCGTTAATCTGCTCTTGTTGGTAGGCATAACAGCCTTTGCGTTTGCCCACAAATATGAGCTCTGCATTTTTAGCAAATTCCAGCAACTCTTCGTTTACCAAAGCATCATACAAAACCACATCGGCACTTTCTAACGTTCTGATCGCTTTTAAAGTAATCAGCTCTACATCACCGGGTCCTGCACCAACAACAGTCAACCTCCCTCTATTCTTTAAGGGAGTATCAACTATTGAATTGATTGTTTTTTGATTGGATAAATTATTGGTATGCATATTATGCCTCTGCTAATTCTTGTTGTCTGAATTTCTCAACAGTTTCTAAAAATTCCTTTGCATCTTTTATGTAAGATTGTGCAAATTCTTTTGTTGGTTCATTCTGATTTAGTTGTAGGACCATATTTTCAAATCCGCCTGCAACAGCAATTCTTCCATCCGCAACAAACTTCTCATCAAAATCTTTAATGATACTTGCATGTGTATTTACTTTGGTATTTTCTGCAGTCAGCATCGCTTTTGCCGAATTCACCATAGAAGAATACGCGTGATAGATACTTGCCGACCATTTTTCCGCCTGGAACATTTCTTCCGCATTCTGTATTTTCTCTTCACTTTCAAAAAGAAGGGTCGCAATTAAATCGATTACAACTCCTGCACACTCACCTACTCCAATGGCTTTTTCATAACGCTCTGTATTACCCCAGTCAATGAAATCTTCTGGCGTTAAATCATCTGTAGATGAAAGCGGAGTAAGGAAATCATAGAAATACATTTGTCCTTTTTCCGCATAATAATCAGGGAAAGACAAGTCTCCTCCGTTAGCATCAAAATCATTTAAGATCAAACGCAATGCTTCCGGTCCTCTTTTACTTGGTACTTTCACCACCTTATCAGCAAAACGACCATTTCCATTTCCATCGTTGCTACCACCCAACAGTACCTGCAGTGCGGGAGCCACTAATTTATCTTTTGTACGAACGGACATCCCTTGAAAACCAATATTTGCCATATTGTGCTGCCCACAGGCGTTCATACAACCGCTGATCTTTATAACGACATCATCGTTATTGATATAATCAGGATACTCCGTTTTTATAACTCTTTCCAATTCTTCGGCAATACCCGTACTACTTGCAATACCTAAATTACAGGTATCCGTACCTGGGCAAGCCGTGATATCAAGAGCCTTATTGTAACCAGCTTCAACAAAACCTAACTTTTCCAATTCCGTATAGAAAAATGCAAGACTTTCTTCTTTCACATACGGAATCAATATATTTTGACGTAATGACAACCTAAGTTCACCAGCCGCATATTTTTGCACCAGATTTGCCAATAGACGTGCCTTGTCCGTATAAAAATCACCCAATAACACCTTAATGCCCAAAGCAACATAACCTGGTTGTTTTTGAGGTATAACGTTGGTAGATTTCCATTGTTCAAATGCCTTTACATCACTTACCTCAACTGCTGGTGCCTCCAACTCGGATACTTCTACTTTTGGGTATGCCTCTGGGTCAATAGGAAAACTATCAAATGGCACCGCCGTTTTCTCAGCAGCCAATAATTCTTTAAATCCATCAAGACCTAAATCTTTCAACAAAAATTTCATTCTTGCCTTAGCTCTACTTTTACGCTCACCGTAACGGTCAAAAACACGCACTACGGTTTCCATTAAAGGAATAATTTGGTCCGCTGGCAAGAAGCTGTACAATTCATCTGCATGTCTTGGCTGAGAACCCAATCCGCCACCTAACATCACTTTAAAACCAATTTCCCCATTTTGTATTTTGGCAATAAAACCTAAATCATGCATGTATGATAAACCGGTATCGGCATCACTTGCGGAGAAAGAAACTTTAAATTTTCTCCCCATTTCTTGAGACACAGGGTTTCTTAAAAAGTATTGAAACAATGCATGTGCATAAGGCGAAACATCAAACGGTTCATCAACATCAATACCTGCAGTCTCACTTGCCGTAACATTACGTACGGTATTACCACAAGCTTCTCTTAACGTAATTTCATCCTTTTCCAATTCTGCCCATAACTGCGGCGTTCTATTCAAATCTACATAGTGAATCTGAATATCTTGACGCGTAGTAATGTGCAACCTACCGGTAGAATACTCATCGGACACATCGCAAATACGAAGCAATTGCTTAGAGGTTACCTTACCGTAAGGCAACTTAATACGAATCATTTGAACACCTTCTTGACGCTGACCGTAAACACCACGTGCCAAACGAAGGCTTCTAAACTTTTCTTCATCTAGTTTGCCGCCGTGAAACTCATGAATTTTACGTTCCAATTCAAGAATGTCCTTTTCAACTACCTGATTTTCTAATTCTGTTCTAAAACTTTGCATTGCTTAGTATTAAATGTTCAGTATAAATACCGATGTAAATTATTACTATATTTTACCTATAGATTTTATAGACTTAATAAAAACAGTCAATATAAAATTGACATGTTTCTATTAACTTATGAATCCTGCCCCTACGGTACTATTGGATTTTGTATCTATCAAAATAAAGGAACCGTTTGTTCTATGATCTTTAAATTGGTCATAGAAAATTGGTTTGTTTAAACGGAAACTTACCTGGGCAATATCATTCATACCCAAAGACTCCGTTTTCTCATCTATACCAGAATAATCCGGTGCAATTTTATGATGTACCTGCTCCACCTTCGCTAATACCTTATTGACCCCGTGTTGAACTATATATTTGTTTCCTGCAGCTAATGGCAATGAATCCATCCACGAGATGGTTGCCGTAAATTGCTTATCTACCGTAGGTAAATCTCCTGCTTTAACTAACATATCTCCACGACTCAAATTGATTTCATCTTCTAAGGTAATCGTTACCGACGAACGCCTAGATGCGGTTCTATACTTCTTATCATGGAAATAAATATCCTTTATTTTAGAACGTGTTTGCGACGGAAGCGCTACGACCTCATCACCTACGCTAAGTTCACCACCATATACTTTACCGGCAAATCCTCTAAAGTCATGATGCTCATCTGTCTTTGGACGAATGACATATTGCACCGGGAAACGTGGTGTACCCACATTGAAAATATCCTTTCTGTCCAAGGCCTCAAAATGCTCTAACAAAGACTGCCCTTTATACCAAGGGGTCTTGTCTGACAAGTTTACTACGTTATCTCCTTTTAACGCACTAACAGGAATAAAAGTGATTTTCTGATCCTGATAATCCCTCTTTGCCATCAATGCCTCAAAATCGGCTTTTATTGCATTGTACGTTTCCTCAGAATAATCTACCAAATCCATCTTATTGATAGCTACCACCACATCTTTGATGCGCAATAGGTTATTGATAAAAAAGTGTCTGTTGGTCTGCTCGATTACCCCTTTACGCGCATCGATCAAAATAATCGCGGCTTGAGATGTAGATGCACCTGTAACCATGTTACGGGTATATTCTACATGCCCAGGGGTATCTGCTATAATGTAACTTTTCTTTGCCGTAGAGAAATAGATATGGGCAACATCAATCGTAATACCTTGCTCACGTTCCGCTACCAGACCATCTGTTGCCAAGGAGAAATCTAAATAATCATATCCCTTTTGCTTACTGGTCTTCTCTATTGCCTCTAATTTATCGCTGGTAAGTGACTTCGTATCATACAATATTCTCCCGATCAAGGTACTTTTACCGTCATCTACACTACCTGCTGTTGCTATTTTTAGTACTTCCATTATTCCTTAGTTTTCAGTTGGCAGTTACAGTTAGCAGTAGCATGTTACATAGAACTGCCTACTGTTACTGAATACTGCCTTTTTCTAAAAGTATCCTTGTTGTTTTCTTTTCTCCATTGCTGCTTCTGAACGCTTGTCGTCAATACGTGCGCCACGTTCCGAAATGGATGAATCCCTAATTTCCTCTACTACCTTATCAATAGTTTCTGCATCTGAAAGTACGGCTGCCGTACAAGACATATCTCCCACGGTACGGAAACGCACCAATCTTTCTTCTACAACCTCATCTTCTTCCCTAAATACGATGCCATCTTCTGCAGACCAGATCATGCCATCCCTTAAGAATGTTTTACGCTTGTGTGCGAAATAGATGGAAGGGATTTCGATTTGCTCTTCTTTGATATACGACCAAACGTCTAATTCCGTCCAGTTAGAAATTGGAAACACCCTAACGTTCTGACCCAATTCTATTTGTCCGTTTAACATATCGAACAACTCTGGACGCTGATTACGCTCATCCCACTGTCCGAAATCATCACGAACAGAGAAAATACGTTCTTTAGCACGTGCCTTTTCTTCATCTCTACGAGCACCACCTATACATGCATCGAACTTAAACTCTTCGATTGCATCTAACAAGGTCGTTGTCTGAAGGCTATTTCTACTTGAATACCTACCCGATTCTTCTTTAACCTTACCTTGATCAATTGAATCTTGTACATTTCGCACAATCAATTCAAGACCCAACTCTTCTACCAATCTATCTCTAAACTCGATAGTTTCAGGAAAGTTATGTCCGGTATCAATATGCATTAATGGGAAGGGAATTTTTGAAGGCCAAAACGCCTTTTGTGCCAGACGTACCAATGTAATCGAGTCTTTACCCCCCGAAAACAAAAGAACAGGCTTCTCAAACTGAGCTGCAACCTCTCTAATGATATAAATTGCCTCATTTTCAAGGGCGTTTATATGAGATGTATCTTTTAAAAGGTCTAGAGAAGGTGTTACCTCCAATTCCGTACTTGTATTACTCATTCTAATTTTTTAGATCAATTATCTTAATTCTTTTCTACTACCTCTAATTAACTGTGCAATCCACATTCCCTATTTGCCAACACTTTGGTAGGATCAAAATAGTTATGTTCATTAGGTAGATCGTATTTTTTTAAATAGGTATCTAACTGCGTATCGTTCCAGTGGTAAAACGGACTCACTTTTAAAACACCGTCTTTACTTAAACTTAAAATATCCAAGCTATCTCTATGTGCAGTCTGCCCTTTTCTAAGATTTGTGAACCATACATCTGGCTTAAAATCGGTCATAGCTCTTTTGAACGGTTCTAATTTTACCTGCTCCGTAAACTCGGCATGTCTAGGGTCATCTATTTGAGGTATACCCATAACGGCATCTCTATGTGCA